>CAYLKB010000026.1:6725-12151 GCA_964384165.1 uncultured Methanosarcinales archaeon | reverse complement strand
TATAGTAAATTGGAATGATAAATAATTAAAATAATAAAAAAATAATTATAATAATCATAAATCAAAATCATCAATAAAATTCTTTATAATTTTATATTTATCTAAATAATTATAACCCTTATAAGTCAAAAAATAATGTTTCTTACCTTTTTTATCTTCCTCACTTGAAATAAAACCTTTCTTAAATAATTCCTTTTCATAATCAGAAAAACTATTAAATGACAAATTAGAAAACCTAAGAAGAGGAGTTGGTTTAATATAATTATGATTATCTTTTATAATTCTAAGAATATCATATATAACCTCCAACCTATCTCTTTTATTTGCCATTTTTATTAATAAATTTATTACCTAATTTTTTATTAACCAAATACAGCATATATAAAAAAACAATAGCTGTTATACATTGACTCACTAGCCTACTAATTAAATCCAGTACAAACACTTTATTAGCTAAAAATGATAAAACCCATGAAGAAAAAAATACTATATATATCAAATATATTTGTGCAAACTTTTTCTTCCTATTTTTAATATACTTTAAAATACTAACCACTCCTAAGAACAAAACTAGTAAAAAAATATAAATCAATACAAATAATTTAGCTTGAAATATAAAACCAATAATAAATACAGCTAAGGAAATAATATATATCTGACTATCCTCAACTTTCTTAGAATAAATACTTGAAAGTAAAAAACAAACACCAATTAAATAAAATAATGAATGAAGAACAAATAAAAATTTATATTCACTCATAAACCTAAAAGAAAAAATAAATGCAAGTATTAAATTTAAAAGCAAAAATACATATGACACAGCCATAAATAAAAAACCTTTCCTGAAAAATCTAATACCTTTGTGCTCACTTAGTTTATATATTTCTGTAGTTATTCTAAATATAACATATGAAGAAATCATTATAGTAAATACAAATAAGATATTAAGAAATTCCAAAAATGGCAAAATCATAAATTCTCTCATATTACAATAATAATATTATATTCTTTATAAATAAAATGTACTTTAAGTATATATTTTAGCTTCTTTTTGTTTAAATAATAATTCGAATTAATATTCTATATTGGTAAAAAAGCCAATAGCATATAAAAATGAAAAAAATAATTACTATAATGTTAATACTAATAGCTCTGCCACTCTCAACATTTGCAGCAGATGAGACTAAAGACTATCCTGTAATTAAAAAACAGGTAGAAACAAGACAAGAAAAACTAGATATTAAATATGAAACTCAGATAATAAAAATGAATGCAGTAATAGATTATATTGAAAATGATTTAAACTCTCAAAATACTAATGAGCTTAAAGAATTATCTTCAAAATTATCTGAAATTAACGATAAAAGAAAAAATCTTGAAACTCATATTGCAATAAATAATGCAATAAAAGAAGCAAGAGAAATATCAAAAGAATTTAAAAAAACATCATATAATCTAATTATTGAAAATGAAGGTTCAATTAGTGATGCAAAAATAGCTGTGGAGACTGCTCTTGTTGAAAACGAAGAAATCATATTAGAAATGAAAAATGAAGCATGGGAAATTGGCAAAAAAAACACAATAAATAATTTCGACATGCAAGTTGATAGAACGCAAACAATTTTAGACAAACTCAATGAAAATGAATACGATACTCAAAATGCTCAAAAATTGTTAAATGATATCATATACTTAAAGCCAAGTTTAATATCTGCTTTTGAATCAGAAAACATTGAAGAAGTAAAAAAAGTAAGAAAAGAAATTTCATACATATCAAAAGAATTAAGAAATGAGATAAAAGAGGCTTATTCAGAATTACCATTAAGTACAAAATATAATTTATGGGAATTTGTTGCTCAAAAAGTAATAGAAAGAACACAAATTATAATTGATGAGTTAAACTATCTCGAATACGATACTTCAAATCTTAATGATACTCAAAACTTACTTGAAAATAAATTAATTAAATTAAATTCTGCAATAGAAAAAAATAATTATAATGAAGCAAAAAATTCAATAATTATAATGTCAGAATTATTCAAAGAATTAAAAGAAGAATATATTGAAATTGCCAGCTTAAATAACATTAACAAACATACTGAAATTTATTTAAAAATTACATCAATTTATTTAAATGATGCATTAATAAAAATTGAAAACTCTCTTTAATAAAACTTGTATAATATTTGATTAAAATTTACTATTTTACCATTATTTATTTTTACACCCTCACTCCCCAATAATCTTATCTTCTCATCAACTCCAAGCACATATCCTCCAATACTTCCATCAGACATAACAACTCTATGACAAGGTACCTCACTTAAATGTGGATTCTTAGACAAAACCCTCCCAATCTGCCTATATGACTTAACACCTAAAAACTGACCAATCTCTTTGTATGTAGTAACCCTTCCCTCAGGAATTTTTTTTAACAATGAATAAACTGCTAAATCAAAATCATTATCCATTATCACTTAATCATCTCTTCAAATGTAAATCCTTTCCTTTTCATATCTATTAAAGATACTGAATAATTTTCAGATTTTGTAACTTCAAGCTCTGATGTTGGAATAAAATACCATTGATTTTTTTCAAATTTTACACCTACCCAACATTCAGCACCAAACTTTAAACCAAAATATTCTAAGTCCCTAATTTCTTGGCCTGTAAAATATTTTTTAACTCCATTAATTGTTTTTATTTCCATAACTAATTTTTTATCACCTCTTGAAGCAAGCAAATCTGGTGAAGGATATTTTGAAGAACCACTCCCTGCAACTCTAATACAAACCCAACTATCTGTCTCCCAAAATTTATGAATTAATTCATTTTCAGCCAATGTTCCCTTACCTTTTTTATTTCTAATAAATCTTGCCATTTGTTTCTAATTAATTATCTTTAATAATTCTTTTAATTTCTCTATTTTATAATCAGCCTTAGTATTCTCAAAATCAAATCTCTGCCTATATGAATAAACTCTTATAGTATTAAATCCAGCATTAATAGCTGTTAAAATATCCTCATTTTCCTTATCCCCAATATACCAATTTTCTTTAAATTTATCTTTCTTTAATTTCTTTGCAATCTCTTTGAAAAAATCATCATTTTTATTCATTGTAAAAAAACAATATTTTCTATCAAAATAATCATCAAGACCTATTCTTATAACTTTATCCCATTGTTTAACATCTTTTCCCATAGAAACAAGTCCTAAAACATATCCTCTTTTTAATAGCATCCTCAATACAGACCTTGCACCTGGAAGAGATTTCATCATAGACTTCATTACATTAAATTCAACAATTCCTTTTGCAGTATAATAATACAAATCTTCATTATTTACTCCTAATTCCTTTAAAGTATTTGTTATTATATGCGTCGAATTTTTATCTCTTAAATAAACATCCTCAAATTTTTCTCTCATCAATTCAAAATCAATTTCATACCCATCCATTTTCATAAGCTTTTCTAAATGATGAAAAACAGCATTATATCCAAATAAATAAAAATTATAATTATTATAAATTGTATCATCAATATCAAACAAAATTATTTTTTTATTCATATCTATATCAGAAATACTCTTAGCCATAATAAATTTGAAATTATCATATTTATATAATTTACCAAAATATTAAAAAATAACATCAGCAAAATACAATTATGAAAGCAATATTAGTTACAGGAAACAAAAACAAATTAGAAGAAATAAAACATATCTTTAAAGGAATAGAAATAAGAAATGAAAAAATAGACCTCGATGAAATTCAATCTCTAGATTTGTATGAAATATGTGAGCATAAGGTTAAACAAGCATACCAAATTTTAAAAGAACCTGTAATTGTAGAAGATACAGGATTTTTTTTAGATGAATTAAAAGGTCTCCCAGGCCCATTCATTAAATTCTTTAATTCAAAACTTGGAAATGAATCCTTAATAAAACTTCTAGGAAACTCTCAAAACAGAAAAGCATATTCAATGACAGTCTCCGCGTTCTACGATGGAAAAAATTTAATATTTGGAGAAGGAATATTAAATGGTACAGTAACTTATGAACTTAAAAATGGAGAAGGTTTTGGATTTGACTTCTGTTTTACTCCTGAAGGATATGATAAAACATTATCAGAAATAGGCCTTGAAGAAAAAAACAAAATCTCACACAGAGCTCTATCAATAAATAATCTAAAAATAAAACTTGATAAATATAAAAATAAAACATAAAAAAAACTTATTTTATAAATTTAGAATAAAAAACCTTTTCATAGCTTAAAATAAATATTATACTTTACCAATATACCCATATATTTAATTTCTCAAGACTCTATTAGAAAATTAATATTTTAACTGATAAATATAATTCTATATGAAACATTTTAATTTATCATAATAAATAATTTCTTAATAAAATAATTAGGTTGTATAAGAACATCGAAAACCACGACCTCCATAAGAACCTGAAGGACCAATGTCCAAACGTAAGGCAAAAACACCTGCATCATCAATAAGGTCCCAATTACCTCCACGAAGAAATGCATGAATTGTATTCCATGAAGAATCTGTAGGCCATGAATTATCTCCATCAGAGTATACTCGTCCAATACCATTTGATGATGTTAATGAAATATTAAATGGTTTTAAATATTTATATGAATCGAATAATATATTTAACTCAGCCCATCCTTCACCAGCACCTTGTCCCAAGGAACTATTTAGAATTCCGTTTGTTGAAAAAGTATCACTTGTCCATTCCCAAAGATTTCCAGAAAAATCCCAAATACCTTCCCCATTTGATAAATTAAGAAGTGCTAGAGTATTTGTATCTATACTTCTATCAGCAGGATTTGCTCCATTATATGCAACACCAGCTATATTACTCCCTATATTTCCTCTTTTCAAACTACCAACATAAGCTATACCGCTATCCCAATTTACATCAACCTGTTCTATATTTCTTGCAATAGTTACCCACTGAGCATTTGAAATAAGCTGATAATTAGAACCTAAACGATTGCACAGAACAATAGCCTCAAATTGATTTACATATCTTAATGGCAATAAATTTGGCTGAGATATAACACCCTCAATATCGTCTATACAACCAGTAGATACATTATAATAATTTGAATTACCACAAAATCCATTAACATGATCATTAATTATACCAAGCCCATTCCATTTAGCCTCATATTTCATAACACAAAAATCATTAGTACCTAATGAAGGATTACCTGGAACTTTTATCCACTCACCACCATTTAAATTAGAACAATCAAGGCTAGCAATATTATCAACATAAAACTTTTTTTGTACTACTTTATTCTTAGTAATTAAAGTAATATAGGTAATATCATTTGCAGTACCAGTGCAACTTATGACATCAATACTATTCATACCAAGTTTAAGATTTTGATTTATGAAACAAT
>CAYLKB010000026.1:0-6715 GCA_964384165.1 uncultured Methanosarcinales archaeon | reverse complement strand
AAATTCTTAATTTAATTATGCTAAGATTGGCCTCAATATTGTTTTGTATATATATATTTTTGCCATCAAATTGTAATATATCAAGCGACCCATCAAGTACTTGATTTATTTGAGTTTGAGAATCTGCCAATATTGAACTCTGATAATTATTTAACCATATCTGAAAACCAACAACAGCTATTACAGAAACAACTAATAATAAACCAATAGCAACAATAGACCCCATTGCTTTTTTGTTAGAAAAAAATTTAAAATATGAAAAATTATTGTTAAAATATGAATACACAAAATTGAAGAAAAAAATATTCCCAAAATTATTTATAAATCCAACCACTATAATCTTCTCACTTATCATTATTAAAAACTACTTTTATTATTTATAAATATTAATTATTTTAATTAGTAGTATCAACTTTTAAATTTAATAATAAATTAAACCATTTGCAAAAAAACATATACTCTCAATTTAATAAAAAAATAATATCTATAAATTTAATATTTTGTAAATATCTTGTTGTATCCAATTTTTGAGTTCTTGTATAAAAAAGAGAGATTTTTTGAAATATTTTGAGGTTTTTTCATTTTTAGGTGCGAGAATTTGAAAAATTGACATCCTCCCATGCCTAAAGGCTCAGCCTTACGGCTGACTCTTTCACTTCGTTACAGAGATGGGATTCCCCAAATAAACAAAGATTTTAGCATAATGTACTTCAATGTAAGTTTTTGCTTTATCAAGAGTAATATGCCCAAGACTTCCTACAAATTTGCCAGGACTCCAAAGATTCCCATGAGAATAAATAATTCTAAGTCTTGGTAAAGAACAAAATAGAAGTTTTGAAGAGTAACCTTTCAGTTTCCCAATTGCATCAATTGGACTCATTGTCAAAGGCAATGAGGCTAAAACATGAACATGGTTAGTATCTACTTCTAAATCAAGGATTTCAAACCCATATTTCTTTGCTCCCTCTTTCAATAAGATAGAGCAAAGATTTTTATCTTTTTCAAGATAAAATATTTTGTACCTGTATTTGGTACACAATTCGAAATGCCAAGAACTCCAACCTACTGAACGGTTATTGGTATGTTTTTTGTAAATATTCACTTTCTTTTCCTCCTTGAAGAATTATCACTTTACCATCTTGGTTTAAAATAAGAAAAAGAAAGAAATGTTATAAAAAGTCCGCCATTCATTCAATGCCTAAAGGCATTGGATTTCTGGCTTGTTATCTTAATAATTAAATATCATTGGTTTCAAAAGTAAATAAAATAACTTCAAATCGTTCCTTTCAGTCTAATTATAATTGGATAGAAAGTTTTAAATAGTTATACGTACTAATACAACTATGGAAATTAAAGAGATTATACCTAAAATGTTTGAGAATGCTTTTTCATACCCGCAACTTGATACTATTTTAATGGTTGAAAAATTTATAGAAAATAACTCTTCTATATATAAGAAAAAAGCTTTGTGGGAAAATTTACCAAAAAAAATGAGATATCAAACTTTTCAGATTATTTTAGATTATTTAATTTATTCAAATAAAGTTGGTATAGATAGGGAAAAAAAGATAGTTTGGATTGGTATCAGTAAAAGAAGATTATTGAGGAATAGTGTATCAGCAAAATGATTAAGAAACCAAAAAAAGTTCAATTTATGGATGAAGATTTACAAAAATCTTTTGAATCTTTAAAAGGTGGTGATGAACAAGAAAAAAGATTATATAAATAGATTAAAAGAGCAATTGATGATTTAGAAGAAAATGGTTTTTGTGATGTTTCAATTCCAAAAGATAGAATTCCTAAAAAATATCTTAAACTAATGGAAGGTTACTCTCTCTGGAAATATGACTTACCCTCAGGATTTAGAATTATTTATGTTTTAGAAAATAATGAAGTTCAAATTTATTCAATTATATTAGAATGGTTTGACCATAAAAATTATGAAAGAAATTTTAAATATTAAATGAATTCACCTCAAATCGTTCCTTTCAGTCACTTGTTTCAAAGTGACTATCACAATCTCTTTATTTTACCCTCATTTCATTCGAGGAAACTCAAAAACTTCTTCTAGAAATTACTTCATAACTTTTCTCAACCACGCTTTGCAAGCTCTCGCAGGCTCAGGGGATACAACAACGGCTTAATGGAAAATCCTTGCAGGATTTTACCCAAATTTTGTTCGTACCTCACAAAACTTCATTAAACCCCGATGGATATATCATATATTTCTAAGATAAACCTAAAAATAAAAAAACTAATTCTCCTCGTATCTTTCAAATACTTGATTGAGTTGTCTGTTAACTTTAATAAATGTTGCTCTCTTTGCAAATTCCTTCAATTTTCTAGCTCCTATATATGTCCCAGTACTTCTAAGCGAACCAAATAAATCTTGCAAAAAATCAGCGATGTTTCCTTTATGAGGAATTAAAAGTTCTCTTCCCTCAGATGCCCTATGCAAATCTTTTTTACCATAAAAAACATTCATTGCCTTATTTGATGATGAACCAAAATATTCTTTGAATTTAACACCATTTCTTTCAATAGTCATTCCCCCTGACTCTTCATAACCACTAAACAAAGAACCAGACAATACAAAATCAGCTCCACCACAAAAAGCCTTCGCAACATCCCCACAAACATTAAGTCCGCCATCTGCAATTATTAGTCCATAACCTTTCTCATTTGCGATACCATGAGCAGCATCTGCACATTCAATTACAGCAGACAACTGAGGATAACCAACCCCAGTCATTTTTCTTGTTGTACAAGCAGAACCAGGGCCTATTCCAACTTTTACAATATCAGCACCATTTAATATTATCTCTTCAGTCATTTCATTTGAAACAACATTACCAGCAATAATTATATGTTTTGGACATTTCTCTCTTACATATTTTACAACCTCAAGAAATCTCTCAAGATATCCATTAGGAACATCAATGCATATGAAAGAAAACTTTTCAATTAGTCCTTTATTAATCATACCATCAAACTTTTCTAGGTCCATATCACGAATACCTAGAGTAAAAACAATATAGTCAGGATCATCAAAATCTCTAAAAAATACTTCATAATCATTAACAGAATAATATTTATGAAATGTAGTAATCATCTTAAATTGACTAAGAATTCTTGCCATCTCAAAAGTCCCACATGTAGCCATATTTGCGGTCATTATAGGAATTCCTTTCCATTTCTTAGGACTATGATAAAATTTAAACTCTCTCTCTAAAATTACATCTTTTCTTGAAACAAGAGTGCTTCTTTTTGGTTTTAGCAATACATCACTATAATCTAACTTAATATCATCCTCAATACGCATCTTCGAATAATATATAACTTAAAACATTTATATATTTTTGGTATAATTGAAAATAATTTATAAAAATCCATATTTCAAATTTAAATTTTATATTATATGTATATAATTAAATTATCATATAAATATAACTAAATTAAAAAATTATAATTTGCAAAAAGATATAAAAGATAATAAAATATATTAAAATTATGATAATTAATTCTTCAGCTCATGAAAAAACAAGAGAAATATCAATAAACACTCTAAATGATGAATTTATTACCTACCTACTCAGCCGTCAAGATGGAAAATATACCGACTTAATAACAGATAATATTCAATTAACAAATATTTTTAACAAATCATTCCCAGAATATGGAACATATTCCTCAAGAATAAAATCATTAATAAAAAAACCAAATGATAATAATCCAATTTTAGAACTCAGACTTGGAATTGATATAGTAAATGGTTTAAATTTAATAACAGAAAATGAAAATATTCTAACTAAAAAATTAGAAAAAATTATGTTAAAAAAAATTGATGAAGCTGACCATAATAAAAAATCATTAATTGAAGAATATAAATCTGAAATACAAATTCTTAACACATTCAAATTTTTAAGAGGAGATATAATATTTGATGACTTAAATCTCAAACCTTATCAAATTCACTCTCAAGAATATATCAATTCAATAAAAAGAAATAGAAATTTATCTACAGGCACAATAACTTTTGGATTTACTTATTTATATTCACAAATTCCTCAAATGGGATATTTAACATTTGCATTATTACTTTATAACTCAATGAATCTTTGTTATGATATTCTTTCTCCAAATGTTCCATATCAAATAGTAGCATTAAAAGAAAAATTTAAAAGAGCTGATATGTATTTAAACTCAACTTATAGACCACTTAATGATACAAAAGTTATTGAAATATATGATTAAGCCAAAAATTATATTTTTTTCTTATCAATAAAAGTTTCTCTAATATTTCTTTCAAACCATTCTTTAAATTGAAAATAAATCTTTTTTGAATCCAGAAATCCTTCATCATTATTTACTCTTTCTGAAATTTTATGAAACATATCATTAGCATCAATTACAGCTTGAGCTTCAATTATCTCATCATTATTGTATTTTTTTGCCAAATCAACTTGCAATTGCTTAATTTTACTCCTAAGATTTATATTATCCCATATTGCATCCCAATTTCCTGCCCATTGCTTAACATTAGAACCAATTGCTTTTAAAATATCACTTTCACCATTTAATAAATCATCTGTTATCTCAAGTCTATCAGTTCTAGAATCATACTTAAACAAATCCTGAAAACCACCCTCAAGCAAAGGGTCTTTTTCCCATTTTTTTCTCACCTCAGTAATTTGCGTTACTCTCCTAGTTCTATGAAGTCCATCTGAGGACTTAACAGGATTAGCAATTACAATCAAATCTGTTGCCTTAAATGAAGTATTAGGAACTTTTAAATCATTAACAAGTCTATCATATACTCCAAATGGCGAATCTCCATGAATAGTACCTGCTACAACATTAGCTAGAGCACCAACTCTCATAGCCTCATACAAAGCCAAAGCCTCAGTAGACCTTACCTCACCCACTATCAAACAACTATCTCCAAGTCTTAAAGTACTCCTAATCCCCATATCTGCTGACATCCCCTCTTTTGATATTGAAAGTGCAGACCTAACGCTCAAAGGCTGAATATTATAACCAAGATCAGCAAATTGTAAAGTTGGAAGCTCCAGCGTATCCTCGATAGTAATTATTCTATATTTTCTCATAATTTCAATAATAATGGCAGATAAAAATGAAGATTTTCCTGAACCCCTAGTCCCAGCAATTAAAATTGTCCTAGCTCCATCTATAATAAAACTAAGTAATCCTGCTGCCTCAGCTGAAATCATATTATTTTTTATAAACAAGGGCAAAGTCCAAGGTTTATCCCTATGTCTTCTAAAAGAGAACCCCAATCCATAAGGATTAAGAGGATTTCCTACAGCAGACACTCTTGCTCTTGCCTCAGGCGTTTCAACTTCAGCATCAAGAATAGGATTAGAAGCATCAAGTGGTTTTCCTGAGATCATCCTAAGCCTTGAAGCCCATCCTTCAACTTCATCCTCCTCAGGTATAATATTAGTTTTACAATCTTCAAATTCACTATGAGTTAAGAAAATTGGAGTTTTATTTGAAGGTGCATTAATTGAAATATCCTGAATTCTTTCATCTTCAAGCAAAGTTTCAATCAGACCAAATCCTACAGTATATTTTATTAATATCTTTGATAAATCTTCAACTTCAGATTGTTTTAATTTAACATTCTTAAATTCTGCAATCTCAGTAATCAAATCTCTTGCAATATTATGAAATACATCTCTTAATCTTTTAGGGTCTATAAAATCATTTGACTCAGGTTTATGCTCAGAAATAACTTCTTTAGCTAAATTCAAAATTGAATATTTTTCCTCACTTAGAGAAAATTCCTTTGGAGTTAAATGATATAAATTAATTGCTTCCCTATCAAGTTCAAAAATAGAAACTTTAGCATCAGTTAAATCATAAGAATCAAGTTCTTTTGCCTCAATAGGTATTCTTTTTAATAGCGAAGTGTATATAAAATTAGGTTTAATATTTGGCTCAAAGAATTTTTTATATATTCTTCTATCACCAATTTTATAACCTTCTAGGCTTTCCTTTACAGCCTTTATTAGAGAAGTATTTTCAAGTTTTAACAGAACAAATTTTAATGCATACTCATATTTGCTATCAACTTCAAGACATTTGCTATTATGATAGTCCTTTTCAAACTTATAATCTCTTAACTTTCTTTTAACCTTAACATATGCTCCTATAGGGTCAGATGGCAAATCTTTTACAATAATATTTTGCAAAAATGCATACCTGTTAAAAAAAAGCTTAATACATTCTTCTTCTTTATTTAACAATTGTCCAGTTGTAAAAAGTTCTTTTTGTTTAGATAATGAATTATATAAACTTGCAATTTCTCTTAATAGAATTACATGATTATAATCATACTCATAGTTCTTTGTATGTACAAAAATTATTTTTGTTACAGAAGAAACTTGAACAATCCTCTTAATAGTATCCCTCATAACATATGGGTCATCCTCAATAGAAGGAAAATTTTGTTTATCAATATAATTAATCTTTAAAATAGACTCAACACCATGTTTAACAATTTCAAAATCTTTTTGTCCAAATAGCATAATAAGTTAATTTCTTTTAATTTTATATTTTGTCGTACCTACTTAATAGTTTAGAATTTGAGTTTCCAAGACTTTACATAAATTATAACATGTTTCCATCATTATATGATGTGTAATCGGGTGACATATGTCACCAGTTAAAACTTATTTTATTTTATCAAATT
>CAYLKB010000025.1:0-16723 GCA_964384165.1 uncultured Methanosarcinales archaeon | reverse complement strand
TATATATTTTATTCTGCTTAAAACTTTTAAACTCCGAACGGAGCTTCAAAAACAAAAAGTATTTAAATGAGTCAAAACTAAATTAAATATAAAATGGCACAATCAAAAGAAAAAATATTGTCAAGAAAATTACTTGAAAAAGTAGTAGTAAGTAAAAGCGGGAAAAAATTTGGAGATGTAGGAGATTTAATCTTTGATACAAAAACAGGTGAAATTATAGATTTTACAATTGTAAATCCTACAAAATATGTAAAAGATGTTAGCCTTGAAAAAGACACAAATGGCGACTTTCTAGTACCATTCCATTCAGTAATAGCAATTGGTGATTTTGTAGTAATCTCTGAGGAAGATATACTATAAATTAGTTTTATTACTACACTATAAATATAACACATATATATAAAATAAAAATTTTTAATTTAAGATAAATGGTTGACTTTACTCAAATCGTGCAAACTTTGATAGACATAGGTTTTTACAAAGTTGTTTTGCCATTTATATTAGTTTATGCAGTAGTTTTTGCAGTTTTGCAAAAATCAAAAATATTTTCTTATGAAGACTCAGGCAAAGAAGCAAGACATGTAAAAAATATCAATTCGGTAATTGCTTTTGTCTTTGCAGTCTTTGTTGTAGCTTCAATTCAAACTGTCCAATACATAGAAAATATAATATTAAATGTAGTTTTAATCCTAGTATTCCTTCTAGCTGTATTAATTATATTTGGTATGATTTTTGGTGAAGATTATAAAAAATTCTTCACAAATGGCGGAAAACTTACTGGAACAGGAAAAGTTTTTGCTGGCATATTATTTCTAATATTAGTTGTAATTGCATTAGCTTTAACAGGAATTTTAAACTGGATAATAGAATGGTGGGAAGATTCACAATGGAATGGAGAATTATTTTCTACAATTTTAGTACTAGCTCTAATATTTGGCGTTTTATACTGGATTACAAAAGACCCTAGCGATAAAAGCAATAACTCAGAAAATTAATCACTGATTAAATAAGAAAATTTATAAATACTAAACAAATTAATAAAATATGGCAAGATTCAAAAGAATTACAGATGTATACGAAATGAAAGTATTCACAGACAGCGGATATTTCTTTGGTGAAATAGAAGAAGCTTTAATTGAAGAAAACAGAATTAAAAGCTGGAAAATAAAAGCAGTTCCAGGATCATTACTTTCAAATAAAGTAAAAGATGCTAAAGGTGTAATAATCCCACAGAAATTCTTCAAAGCATTTGGTGACATAATTATAATTCAAGATGTAGATTTCGGTTCATCAAGCTCAGATGATGAAGATTCACACGAACAGCAATAAAATAGCAAATTAATTAATTCTGTTTTAAAAAAAATAAATCCCTTTTTTCAATATTTAGTCATAAAACTATAAAATACTCCATGATAAATATTATTGTAATATATATATATATATATATCCAAAGTAAAATTAGAAATTAAAAAATAAATTGAAAACTAAACTAATATTAAATAAAACTTTATTAAAAAAATATATATTATAAAAACAATTATTGTTTCTTTTTAATAGAACGCGGTTTCTTAACTGAAGACTTTTTTTCCAAATCATCTTTTTTATTAACATCATCACTAGATTTTTCTTTAGATTCAGATGTATCTTTAGTTGAAGAAGATTTTGCAGATTTATTCTGAGTCTTAGACTTATTTGATTCATTAAGCAAATGCCTTAATATATGAAGCTCCATCTCAATCTTTGAGATTTGACCATCTATTTTCAAAGCCAAATCTTCATTCTTCATAGAATGCTTCATCCATACAGCAAAATCATTTTTGTGTTTGCTAACATGGTGGTCATACACATGTTTTGGCATTTTTGCCAATTCTTTTGCAAGAGTTTTAACTGAACTTAAAGCCTTGCCTGAGTGCAGATAAAAATTTTTATCTTCATTTACCATAATATAGAAATCTATTTGTATAGATATTTATATATTATTTGTCTTTTAATAATTACAAAAAGATATAAACCTGTCAAATTATAAATAAATATCAATAAAAATGATAAAAAATAAAGAAGATATTTTTGAAGAAATAATAAGTTTTAATCAAAAATTTAATTATAAATTAATTAAATCAAAAAACAACAATAAAGTATACAAAATAACATCAAAAATAAACTACGAAAATAATACTACCAAACAAATTTTTATTTTAAAAATAAATAATGAAATTAAAGATATTGAAGAATTTCATCTAAAAACCCAAATAATCACAAAATTACATGAAAATAATTTTAATACACCTGAATTATACTACAACAAATTTTCTAATAACTTATCTTACTTCATATTTGAATATATTAATACTAAAGAAAATATAAATTTAAATAATAATAATAATAATAATGATTATAATAATAGTAATAATACAGAACATTTAATTAAAAAAGAAAGAATACAAATCTTAACAAATTTTCTCTGCGACTTTTATACAATTACTGATAATATAAACCCATACAATGAAAATCTAAAAATTGCTAATATTATTGACAAAATAAACTCAAAAACTAAAAATAACCCAACACTTTGTAAAATTGAAAAATCAGCAATAGAAATAATAAAATCACATGGCATAAACTCATACTGTATAATAACAGATGTAAATGCTTCTAACATTATAATGGAAGAAACAACTAAAAAATATTATATGATAGATTTTGATGAAATTTGCTTTGGAGATTATGAATTCGATATTTCAGACTATTTTAGTGAAATAATATTAGAAATAAATTTTAAAAAAGCTTTATCAATTATTATAAAAATGTCAAAAACAATAAAAGAAAAAACAAATAAACAAATAATCCCTGAAAAAATAATCAATTACACAATACTTAACCTTATAAGAGATTTAAGAAAAACAAATTCCAAAGCATTAAATAACAAGATTTTATGGAAAATTAACTTAATTCATGAACAAAAAGAAATTCTAATAAGTTTTATAAAAAATAATATCTAAAATAAATTATATAAAACCACAACATTAATAGTTATAAAAATATAAAATGAAAAAATCAGCCGATATAAAGTTAGGATATGAATGCAATGATAAATGTGTTCACTGCGTTGTCGAGAAATTAAGAGACATAGCAAACAAAAACAAATCATATAGAAATTTAGAAGAATACAAAAAAGAAGTCCTTAAAAAAAAAGAAAAAGGCATAACACACATAATTATCACTGGAGGCGAACCAACAATAAGACATAATTTTCTAGAAATCATTAGCTTCCTAAAATCTGAAAACTTAACTGCTGAAATCCAATCAAATGGAAGAAAATTTAGCGATTATGATTTTGCAAAACAAACATCAAATTACATAAAAAAATTTACTATAGCTTTACATGGACCTAATAAAGAAATTCATGACCAAATAACTCAAACAAAAGGCAGTTTTAATGAAACAGTTAAAGGTCTTGAAAATCTAGTTAACTTAAAAGTTGACATATGGGGCAAAATTGTTTTATCCATCCATAACTATAAATCAGTCACAAAAACATTAGAAGTATATAAAAAAATAGGAGTAAAAAAAGTTGTAGTATCATTTCCCCATTCAAGTGGAGAAGAAGAATACATTGAAAAAATAGCCCCATACTACAAAGACATACAACCACACATAGAAGAATCTCTCAACACTTTTACAAACCCAAATGAATTTTTAGTTGTAATAGAAGATATTCTTCCATGTACATTAAAAAAAACATATCCTATAATACATTATTTTGAATTCTTTGAAACAGTAAACAACAAAAAAAAACAACTTGACACAATAGTTGATAAACCTAGAAAATGGGGAAGCTTACGTCAATCAATAAAAAGAAAAAGTGAAAATTGCTCAAAATGTATTTTTAATAATTTCTGCGATGGAATCTGGAAAGAATATGTAGACCTTAGAGGATTTGATGAATTCAAACCAATAGAAACTACAAATATGGATATTCTCTTCAAATACAAAAAAGATAACTTTAATTTATAAAAAGAATACTTTTTTAAAATATCAAATTGAGAATTAATTAAAAATGAAATACAAACTAATAATAAATATGAAAACTTACGAGCAAAGTACTGGCAATAATGCAATAAAAATTGCAAAAATTTGCTCTGAACTTAAAGACTATGCAAAACATAATAATGTTGAGATTATCCTTTGCCCTCAACTAATAGACATTAAAGATGTAATAGAAAATAAAGTAGAAACATATGCCCAACATATAGACAACTATGATTTTGGAGCTCACACAGGTTATCAAATAGCCCCATCTATGAAAAAAATAGGAGTTAAAGGTACTCTAATTAATCATAGCGAACATACTCTCCCACTAAAAGAAATACAAAAAACAATTGAAAATGCAAAAAAATACAAATTAGTAACTTGTGTCTGTGCAAGAAATAATAAAGAAGTTGAAAAAATAAAAGAATTAGGCCCAGACATGATTGCTGTAGAACCAAAAGAACTAATAGGGGGAGACATCTCAATATCAACATCAAAACCCGAGTTAATATCAGACTCTGTAAAAACAGCAGGAAACATAGAACTTCTTGTAGGTGCTGGAATTAAAAACTCAAATGATGTTAAAAAAGCAGTAGAACTTGGAGCAAAAGGAATACTAGTAGCATCAGGAGTTGTTAAAGCAAAAAACATCAAAAATGCTATAAAAGATCTAATAGACGGATTTAGATAATTAAATTATTATTATCCAAATTATATTTAATCTATATTTAATTAAAATAAAAAAACATTCTTAGTTACACATATCAAAAATATATTATATTTATTCCCTTTCCACTAGCAAGTCACAAATAATCTTTATAAAAACAAAAAGATATAAAAAAATATGAAAAAACTACCCGAGATAAAAAAAAGCTTAAAATCATTTATTCTCGAAGAGGATGCAAAAGTTATTGATAAAACAGCTTTAAAAGTAGCTCTTACAGCATCATTCTTAGCAATAAATTTCGCAATAAACTCTGATGATGCCAATGCTAAGGGCCATTCAAACCATACTAACCATAACAACAATATAGCACAACATTCATTAACAGGTACAAGTACAGGTTGTGGTGTTAGTTACAATAAAGAACTATCTAATGAAAACGATAATGCAATTACAAAAATATTTTACTGTCAAGGCCAATCAATGGATGTAACAGTACCTGAAAAAGCCGTAGCCACAGCACATGGAAACCATTACAATCATATTGATGGTGCTAAGAAATAATTATGAAAAAATACAATTTAACAAAAATATTTGAATATATATTCTATCTTCTTTTAATTCTTTTATATCTCAATATACCACTTATTGAATTTCTCTTTCTAATACCACTAATTATATATTTAAAATTAAATAAAATTAATAACTATTATTTATTTGGATTAAAAACAACTCTGCTAATTATCTTTATAGCAATCATAAATTATATTTATTTTAGTGGTTATGATTTAAAATTCTTAACAGCAACAATATTTTCATTTTTATTATTCTTTCTCCCATTTATCCTAATAAGTGCATACTTCTCACAAAAAAAATTTTATTATTTATCAATACCATCACTATTCTCAATAATCTACCTACTCATGGGCTTTACCATATTTAATAATTTCTGGATAAATATAACTGGTTTTTTATCAAACATACCATCCATTATAAAAATAACAGGCTCTATTGGAACTATATTTATTATAACAATGATAAACTCTTTATCAGCAAAAATTATTATAAATATAATTGAAGACAAAAAAAACCTAAAAAAAAAATTACAAACTCTAATCCCTATTTCTATTACATTAATAATTTTTATTATATTCATTTCAATTTCTCCAGAAAATCTAGAAAAAGAACCTATGAGCTATAAAAATAATGAAACAATAAAAATAGCAGGAATTCAATCAAATATAGAATATGGATGGGTTGAAAGAACACTTAAATCACAAGAAGTATATAATATATATGAGAAATTAACATATAAGGCTATAAAAGAATATTCGCCAGACATTATAGTATACCCAGAATATGCATTTAGCCATTTGCTTCAATTTGATTTTATAACAATGGAAAAATTAAACTCAATAGCATATAACAATAATATTTCATTGATTTTAGGAGCACCTCTGCTTCACAATACAAGTAGTTCTATATCAAAACGATATGATTCACTTTTTATTTTTGAGAATAACACATTAAGAATATACAATGCATACGAACCAACAACGATATTTGATAAAGATGTCATAAAAGAAGAAATATATTCCAAATACACAATACAGCAAAAAGAAGTAGGATTAATTCTTTGCTATGAAGAAAACATACCATGGCTTTTTTCAAGAGAAATTAATAACAACAACCCAGGCTTTTTCATTATAACAGGCTCGCAAGCAGATATAAAAAACAACAATGGTCTTCTATTAACATCTCTGAACTCAAGAATAAGAGCTGCCGAAACAAATAGATATATTTTCAGATTAGAAACAACAGGCATATCAAAAATAATAGACAATAATGGCAAAATTGTAAAACAAATTGAACCTATGCAACAAGACATACTCTACTACGAAATACCAATAATTAAAGAGAAAACTTTTTATTCAAAAAATCACAATGCCATAGAAATTGGTTTTACAATATTATTTTCAATACTAATAACATTACCATTTTTAAATACATACTATTCAAAAAAAATTAAAAGATTAAAGAATAAAAAAAATAAAATAAAATAAAATAAATTATTGAAAACTATAATAAACATTAATTTTACACTTCTTCTTAAAAGCAAATTCAAAACTCAACGTATATAAATTTGATTTTAATAAATCTTCTTCTTTAAAATACTTAGATATAAAATTATTAAAATCAATTTTATTAAACTGACAGGAAATATCTATTCTTTTTGAAAACAATTTACCATTCCTAAATTTATAATCATATAAAATATCATGAAACTTAAATTTCCTATCCTCAACTCTTACATAATCCAAAAAATTAAAAAATTCTTTCTTAGAAAATACCTCAAATTCTTTAACAAAATCCAACATAAAATTAACATCAGCTACTCTCTTTTTATTATAAACTTTCATAGTCTTACTAGAACCTTTATAATCAATTCCAATCCCCCAGAAATCATCTCCAATATTTTCAAAAAGATTAAAATATTTAATTAATCTATCTTTATCAACATCCAATTTATTCTCAAGACAAAAATACAATGTTCTTCTAATTTGCCCATCAGACATCAAAGCTACACTAATTACAAGTTGCTGAGCTTTTTTGAGAAAAAAAACTAAATCATCATCAATTACTTTATTCTCAAAAATAATTTTAGAAACCAAATCCAACGTTTTGCCAAAATCTTCATCCAAATTATAAATATAATATACAAACCTCTCAGAACTTGCCTCTTGAATATTTTTAGGAAATGAATTAACAAAAACAAGTCTTTTTCTCATATAATAATTATCACAAATAAAATCATTCAAAACCACTCTTGCTAATACTTTAATATTATTATTTGAGAAACTCATTATTTTCTTAATATTTTTATCAAATAATTCATCATTTGACAACATATATTCAAACTCCTCATAACCAAACTTCTTAATATAAACCTCAGGTATACCTTTGCAATTATCATAACTTCTGCATAAATGACAATTCTTTGCAAAAACATAATTGCTAATCCCTCCCAACGTGTAAATACTATTTTTATTCTTAGTATTATCAATAATTGTATTATCATAAAGAAGTTTATTCTTAAAATCCTTTAACAAGTATGGACGTAAAACTGCCCTATTAAATAAACACAATGGAATACCACTAATAAAGAAAATAGCATTTGAATTTCTTGAAAGTTTTAATATCCTACGAATTATTTTATTAATTATAAATGTAATTGATAAATTATAAGAATTCATATCAAAAACAATTGAAATTATATCATATCCCTCATTTAACTTTTGCAATACAATTAAATGAAAAGTATCAATTATATCAAAATTTATCACAATAACATATTTCCTTGCATTTTCATTATTATATTTGATAACCATATTAAATTCAAAAAAAATTACTTTATTCTTTTTAAACATTCATCTTGTAATTCTGCCGAAAAAGAACATAACGAGGAATTATTTTTTGCAATAGCATAAGACAAAAAACAAAGATTAGAATTCTGAGACTTTTCACACAATGAATAATTTGAATAATAATAAGCATAATTAAACAAACACCTATCACTATCAATAGCATTTATGCAAACCAATACATCATTCTTACTCAATGCAATATTTTCAACACAATCCTGATTATTGGGTATATTTTTACAAAGTGAAACATTATTAAATTCTAAAGCAATTCTAGAAAAACAAAAGGACTTATTATTAGCATAATTGCAAAATTCGATATTACCAGAATCCTTAATCCCTTCAATCAAGCACAAAGTATCATTTTTACAAAATTCGTCAATACTTCTATTACTTGAAACTTGAAATGAAAAAACAAACAATATTAACAATAATAAAACACTTATAATAGAAATAACAAAGCTTTTCATTTTACAACCTCAATTTTATTTCTAGTAAGAACTAGAATTCCATAACTATACGCAATTAAAAAGAAACCGCCAATAAATATTGAAGATGAAACAATTGCCATAATTGTATCAAATGAATTAAAAAGTGTGATATAAATATCAATAGAATATTTTATCATCATAAAACCAAAAAAAATTACCACCCAATTATAAAAATACCTTATTCTTTCCATATAAAAAATAGAAGTTAAAAAAACTCCTGATAAAAACCCAAACAAATGAGCAACATCACCAATTGAATAAAAAAAACCTGAAAAATAATCAGCCATAAATGAAGAAATTGCAAAATAACTACCAAAAAGCAAAATTAAAGGAATCTTAAAAATACCAAACAATCTTGTTTCAAGAAGAGGCTCCCTAATAACAATTAAAGCAATAATACCAAACAAAGCTGAACTTGCACCAAGAACAAAAGAAAAATCACTAACCATAACTGTTTGCATTAAATTCCCAAATATCCCTGTAATTATATAAATCAATAAAAATCTAAAAGAACCAACAAATTTCTCTCCAACAAGACCAAAAAGTAATAAAATAATTTGATTGATAGCAAAATGAAAGATATTGGCATGCATAAAAATTGAAGTTAATGAATTTGCAATAAATTGTGTTTTATCCGAAACTGCATACTTTACAAGTTCTGTAAAAGAAGGTTCAGGATACATATAAAAAAAAACAATAGAATTTAATAACAATAGTACTATAGTAATAACTGGCCAATTCGATTTAATTTTAATTTTTTCAAGTAAAATATGAGCATCTACATTCTTAGGATTAACATTTAATTCTTTCTTTAAATATTTAACACCCTCATCAAAATTTCCAAGCTGAATATAAACTTGAGCTAAATAATAATTTATATTTGTAATATTTGAATCATATCTATGAAGTGCTGTAAGAAATTTCTTTGCATTATAAAAATCTCCCTTATTATAATAATACTCTGACAAATTGAGCATACTATCAACTTCACCTTTTTCATCCTTGTTATTTTGGCATGATGACAATATCTCAAGAAGTTCAGACTCCCTATTTACCATACATTAAAATCATATTAATCATTTATATAACTTTTGATATAAATTATCAAAAATTCATCACTTATATTTATAAAGGTTTACTTATTAAATTATATATGGCATTCGGTTTAACTGACAGAATAAAATTAAGAAAATTCATTAAAAACCTAAAACAATTTAGAGGAAGACATACAGAATTAATCTCAGTATATCTCCCTCCCGGTAGCGATATGACTAAATTAATTAATACTTTGCAAGATGAACAAGGAACAGCAACAAACATAAAAGACAAAAACACAGGAAAAGCTGTAATAAACGCACTTGAAAGAATGATTAGAACACTAAAAACAATTGAAAACACTCCCCAAAATGGTATAGCTATCTTCTCAGGAAATATCTCAGAAAAAGACAACGTTGACAATGTCCAAGTTTTCTGGATAGAACCTCCAGAACCTGTCCCACTTAAATTATATAGGTGTGAACAAAGATTCATTACTGCACCCCTTGAAGAAATGGACGCAAATGAAACAACTTATGGTCTTGTAGCAATTGACAAAGGTGAAGCAACAGTCGGTTTGCTTATAGGTTCAAACATAAAAGTAGTCAAAAATTTAACATCAAATGTTCCTGGAAAATTCAAAGCTGGTGGACAATCAGCTCAAAGATTTGCTAGAATTAGAGAAGGAGCAGCTATTGAGTTTTATAAAAGAGTAGCAGATGTAATAGTCCAAGAATTCACTTACATGAAAGAATTAAAAGGCATTATAGTTGGAGGCCCAGGTACAACAAAAAATAACTTTGTCGACGGAACATATTTAAATGATGATTTAAAAAAGAAAATATTAGCTATAAAAGATATAACATATACAAACACATATGGCTTAAAAGAATTATTTGACAAAGCAGCAGATGTACTATCAGATGATGAAGTTATGACTGAAAGAAGAATACTAATAGAATTCCTAGAAACACTTGCAAAAGATACTAATATGATATCATATGGTCTAAAAAACACTAAACTAGCACTTGAAATGGGAGCTGTAGAAAAACTTATAATATTAGATGACATACTTGACGATGCAACACTAGAAGAATTCTCAAATTTAGCAGAACAATCAAGATCTGCAATACATCTATTAACAGATAGAACACCCGAGGGTGTCCAATTTAAAGGACTAACAGGAATAGGAGCAATTCTTAGATATCCTATCCATACTTAAATCTATAATAATAATAAACAATCAAATTTATAAAAACAATAATCATATATAATATACAATGGCATCTGCTAAAAAGAAAGAAGAAAAAATAAAAATACTTAAAAGATCAAACTCTAATAAGATGATTGCAGGAATATGTGGAGGCCTTGGAAAATACACAAAAACTGACCCCACAATAATCAGAGTTATATATGTACTTTTATCTGTATTTACAGGATTAATCCCAGGAATTGTTGCATACATCATATTATGGATAATAATTCCAGAAGAAGATTAAAATTATACAACTTAATTTTTTTATAACATTTAGATACAATACCTAAATAATTACTCTAAGGATTTATTATTCTAAAATATAATTAAATTTTATAATAAATACCAATCTGCAAATTTCAAAACTTAAAAACAAAAAATCCTCTAAATATCCAAATTATTTCATCTCTACTTATTAACCATAAAATTAGTAATTAGTTCTTCTAAGTCATTCTTTAACTCTTCATTATGTTCATTAAACTCTTCTCTTGTAACAAAATCCATAGGATTCCATAAATCAATATACTTCTCAAGTCTTTTAACTTCATCAGTTGATGCTGTCATTCTTAGCTGTTTTGTAACTTTTTTATTAAACTCTCTAAGATCTTCCATATCTGATTTAATATCCCTTATATCAATTTTAATATTTCTAATTTCATCAAATAGTTTTTTAAAATTCTTAATAGCATTATGATCAAGAAGTCTAATTTTCTCATCTAATAAATCAACATTTGATTCTATATCTTTTTGTTGCTGAATAACTGTCAAAATAGCTTTAGAATGTGTCTCAACTTTATCTTTAAATTCAGTCTGATTCTTATCCGAGTTCCCAAAAATATTATTTGACATTTTTAATTATAATTTATTGAAAATTTATCTTAAAGTTATTTCATAGAAACTTCATGATAAATATCAACAATCTTACTTACAGGTTTATCCCAATTAAACATATCAAACTCACAATGAGCTTTCTCTCGCATCTCATCATGAAGAGGTTTATACCTAAGAAGTGCAATAATTTTATGAGCAATCTCTTCCGTATCCCAAAAATCAACTTTAAAAGTATTATTTAAAACTTCACTAATACCGGATTGCTTGGAAATAATTGTTGGTGTCCCTTTAGCAATAGCTTCAAGAGGAACTATTCCAAAAGGTTCTGAAACTGAAGGCATTACAAAAACATCAGCAGTCCCAAATAACTTATCTGCCTCTTGCCTTGTATAAAAACCATAAAACAAAATATTCTTACCTAAATTAAGCTCAGCTGCAAGGTCAATCATTTTAGGAAGCAAATCTCCAGAACCTGCAATAACAAATTTAGTATTTGGTTCATATTCTAAAACCCGTTTAGCAGCCCTAATAAAAAATTCTATACCCTTTTGCATTGTAACTCTTCCTGCATACAATACAATTTTCTCTTTTTTCTGATTAGCATCTTCTCTTAAAAGACATGGCACCATATCCCCACTCCCACCATTATGAACAATTCTTATCTTTCTTTCATCAGCACCATACTGATTAATTAATCTATTCTTAATCCAAAAACTAATGGAAATTAATATATCTGCTTTATCAATTCCTTCCTTCTCAATTTTGTATATATCTGGATTACAACCAAGACCCCCAGTTTTATCAAACTCAGTAATATGAACATGTAGTACTATAGGTTTTCCCGTTATTTCCTTTAACATGATAGCTGCAGGAATTGTAGTCCAATCATGTGCATGAATCACATCAAAATCCCCATCTTTAAAAATACTAGCAACTCTATGTGCATATAAATATACTTCCTCTAAAAGATTTTCTGAATATATTTGCTTTAAACTTTTATCTATACCTCCAAACAACTCACTAGAATAAAGCCACTTTTTATATCTCTTAGAATAAGTTTGTATAGTGTCATAAGCATAAAACGCTCCGGGAACCTGAACAACATTTAATCTCGAGTTATTAACATGAGTTTTCAAATTTGCACTCATTAACTTGAAATTACCATGTACTAATCTCTCTTCAGGCCCATAAGGCATTACATATGTTACAGAAACACTATCAAACTTGGAAAGAGCTTTTGCCATTTCATGGCATACGATACCCACGCCACCTGCATAAAAGGGTGGAAATTCCCAACCAAGCATTAGTATTTTCATCTAAAAATTAATACAAATTTTATCATTTATACATTTTAGTATTTACTATAGAATTATGAATTTAAATAACCCCTATATCATATATAGAAATATTATTTTAAGTTAAGCTTTAATTCTATTTTAATGAAAAAAATACTCTATGAAATATCTTGGGAATGTTGTAATAAAGTAGGCGGAATCCACACAGTAATATCATCAAAAGCCTCCCACATAGAAAAAAATTTTGACAAATATTATATAATTGGAGCATTCCCTGCAGGAAACACAATTGAATTTGCAGAAGAAGAAATTCCTAATGAATATATTACAACATTTCAAAAACTTAAAGAGAAAGGTATAATTCTGCATTTTGGAAGATGGCTTATAAGAGGTTATCCCCAAGTTATTCTTGTAGAATATTTAAATTATAGCAAAAATATAAATAAAATTAAAACTATACTTTGGGAAAAATACTCTATAGATTCACTTAACTCATCATGGTATGACTATGATGAAGTAATACTCTGGTCGTGGTGTTGTGGTGTTGCTATAGAAGAATTATCAAAAATCCCAGATTACAAATATTATGTTCATTCACATGAATGGATGAGCTCTGCATCAATTTTATACTTAAAAACTCTGCCAAACAAGTCAATTTACAACTGTGTTTTTACAACACATGCCACAATGCTTGGAAGGGCCTTAAGTGGAAACGGACAAAACATATATAATGAACAAATTAAAGACCCAGACAAAAAATCATATGAAATTGGAGTTAACACAAAACATCAAACTGAAAAAGCATTAGCTCATAATGCTGATTGTTTCACAACTGTATCAGATATTACAAGTGAAGAATCTAACTCATTCTATGGTAAACCTGCAGATATTATATTATACAATGGATTTTCAAACAAATTCATAAAAAATTACGAAGATTTAAATCAAGATTTTATCAAATCAAGAAACCAAACAAACGAATTTTTAAAAGCATACTTTCACAGCACATCAAAAATTGATACTGATAAAACAAATCTATTTTTTACTAGCGGTAGAAATGAATTTAGAAACAAAGGTGTAGATATAATAATTAAATCATTAGGAATTTTAAATGAAAAGTTAAAAAACAAAAATTTTAATGAAAATATAGTATGTCTTTTCCTAATACCTATAGGAGATTATGAAAAAGATGAAATAATCCTTGAATCAATGAATTTATTTAATAAAAATGTAGAATCAAAGACATTAAGTCCATACACCCCACTCTCAACCCATAAAGTACCGCTAGATAATGAAATTATAAGAGCATTTCTAAACTCAGGACTGCAAAACAAAAAAGACGACAAAGTAAAAGTAATTCTAATTCCATCATATTTAAATGGTCAAGACGGATTTTTAAACAGACCCTACTATGACATAATAGTGGGAACAGACCTTAGCATATTCCCATCATTCTATGAACCATGGGGATACACACCTCTTGAGAGCATAAGCTACGCTGTCCCAACAATTACATCAGATTTAGCAGGATTTGGAAGATATGTTAAAAAATGCTGCTACAAAGAAAGCATTAAAATTCTAAAAAGAGAAACAAAATCATACGATGAACAAATTAATGACTTATGCAATTTTATAGAAAACTTCATTGACTACGACCAAAAAAAAATTACTCTATTAAAACAAGAAGCAAAAGATACTGCAAAACATTTTGATTGGGAAATATTTATAGAGAATTATCTCAAAGCATACAAATTTGCAGAAGAAAATAATTCAAATCAAAAATAACCCTATTTACTAATTTACATTTTATCTCTAATAAATATTATCAACTCATTATTCTTCGACTCTGTCCAGAAAGTCAAATACTGTCATTTAAATAAAAGCTAAAAGAAAACTTAATATATAAAAGACAGGAGAAAGTCCCTTTACCAGGATGTGCTGTGCTAACATAGTCTTACAGCATGTAAGAATTTTATAAAGTAAAATTGCCTTGAGTCTTTTATTAAATTAATTAATAATTGCTCTAAATGGCACCATAAAAAAATGATATTGAAAAGAAGAGCCTATTCTTCAAAACCTTTATAAAACTACAATGCAATACATATAATAAGAATAAAAATGGAAATTTCAGGGACAAATACTAAAATTGGGAAATATTTTGAAAGTATGGACAAATACCTTGATAATGCATATTCTATTGCAAAAAAAGCACGGAAAAAAAAATTTGACCCAAAATTTGATGTAGAAATGCCCCTTGCAAAAGACATCTCCGAAAGAGTAGAGGGACTAATCTCAGTAGCAGCCCCACAGCTTTTAGGTTCAGGAGTTGCAAAAAGAATACAGGAACTTGAAAAAAAATATGGTAAGTTAGATTGGAGAGTAGGCCTACAAATCTCATTTGAAACAGCAAATGAACAATTCTGTAAATTCACAGATAAAAAAGAAGCATTAGAAATTGGAGTTAGAGTAGGTTTTGCTTATCTTACGCTAGGAGTTGTATCAGCACCACTTGAAGGATTCATTGGTTTTGAAATAAAAAAAAGAAGAGATGGAAAAGAATATCTTGCAATGAGTTTTGCAGGCCCAATTAGAGCAGCTGGAGGTACTGCAGGAGCTGTTGTTGTTCTTTTAGGAGATTATGTAAGAAAAAAAATGGGCTATGATATATACGACCCTGATGAAATAGAAATAAAAAGATATCATACAGAACTACTGGATTACCATGATAGATGTGTAAGACTACAATATTGTCCAAAAGAAGAAGAAACAGAATTTCTAGTAAAAAGAATTCCAATTGAAATTACTGGAGACCCATCAGAAAAAATTGAAGTATCAAATTACAAAGACCTTCCTAGAATACCAACAAATAGAATCAGAGGTGGGATGTGTCTCGTTCTTGGAGAATGCCTTATCCAAAAAGCACCAAAGGTAAACAAAAGAATAGAAGATTGGGGAAAAGATATGAATATGGAACAATGGCTTTTTCTAAAAGAATTTCTAGACCTTCAAAAAAAAATTAAAGCATCATCAGGAGATAACAAAAAAGAAGAAAATAAAGAAAAAGAGAAGGAAAAACCAAAAATTCTCCCCAATTATAAATTTATTCAAGATTTAGTAGCAGGAAGACCTGTATTTACATTCCCTATGGAAAAAGGAGGATTTAGACTAAGATATGGTAGATGCAGAACATCAGGATTTGCATCATGTTCTGTTAATTCACAAACATTACTAATTGTTGATAAATTTATAGGAGTTGGAACTCAACTTAAGCTTGAAAGACCAGGTAAAGCAACAGTAATTACAGCATGTGATACCATAGAACCACCAATAGTTAAACTAACAGATAAAAGTGTGATTAGACTTGACACAAATGAAAAAGCTCTAAAATATACTGATAAAATAGAAGAAATATTACATCTAGGAGATTTACTTATCTCTTATGGCGAATTTAGTGAAAATAACCACCCATTAATACCTAATGGTTATTGCGAAGAAGAATGGGCACTTGAACTAATAGAAAAAATCAATAATAAAACTAATTAATAAAAATAAATAATAAATACAAATATATTTCAAAAAACTAAAATCTTTACTTATTCTAAATGTAATAAACTCAAGCCATAAATTAATTATTAAATAAATTAATTCATAAAAATTTTTTATCAATAATATTCTTTGTTAGCTCAATTACTTGTTTATTA
>CAYLKB010000024.1:0-17341 GCA_964384165.1 uncultured Methanosarcinales archaeon | reverse complement strand
TAAAAAATGTTAAAAACATTTTTATGCTAGTGACATATGTCATGTCGTTACACACAGAGTCACTCAAACAAAACTTTTATTAAGCCTTATAGACATAATCAATATATGAAAAATACTAAACACGACCAAAATCATTATAATCATATTCATGATAATGAAAAAAATCACATTGAATACAAAAAAAAAAAAAGAAGAAATAGATTAATAATTTTAGCTATTATAAAATTACTATTAATAAGCATATTTATATATGGATATTATCATATTAACAATTCATTTGAAAACCAAATATCATTACTAGCAGTTTCAGAAAATCAAAATGGTGAGACTCTGAGCGGCTCAATTGTAAAACTTAACCTTAAAACCAAACCAGGTACAGGCCAAGTAAATGTAAATTTAAATACTATCCAAGACATAGATACACAAATATCAATAATTAATTCCCATAAAATAGCATGCGACTTATTCGAATTAGAATGTGGAAAATACGACTTCCACTATGACTTTGAAGGAAGTGCATTACTACTAAAAGGCCCAAGTGCAAGTTCTGCAATAGCAATTTTAACAGCAAAAACAATTAATAATATTAAAATATCTAATGATACAGTAATCACAGGTTCATTAAATTCAGGAGGAGTAATAGGAATTGTTGGCGGAATTGAAGAAAAAGTTAAAACAGCAAAAGAAAAAGGATTTGCAAAAGTTTTAATACCTGCATTCTCACAATTCAATGAAACTGAGAAATATGATATTGAAATAGTAAAAGTCCTAGACATAGTTGAAGCTTACAATCAATTCAACCAAGACTATTATGAACTCAAAACATATCCTATTAATACCTCAGGATATAAAAAAAACATGAAAATACTCTCTGAAGAACTTTGCAGTCAAAGCAACTTACTAAAAACTCAAATAAATATTTCAAACATAAGCAATTCATCAAGAGAAATGAATTATCTTAAATCAGGAGAGAAAAATTATAATTACTCATTTGATGCATTTGAGAATGAAAATTATTATTCTGTAGGTAGTTTCTGTTACAATGCTAATTTAAATTTCAGATTAATTGTTGAAAGTCAAAAAAACTTAAACATAGAAGAAATGGATTCTCAAATAGATATTCTACATGAGAAAATTATTCAAAAATCAAATGACATAAATAAAAAAGAATATATTGAAACTATAAAAACTATCAATGACTTCTACGTATTCTTATTATTAAACGACAGACTTGAAGAAGCTCTTGATTTTATAAAAGAAGCAAAAAAAAACAATCTTGATTTATCTAAGGAATATCAGCAAATATTAATTATTAGTAATCAATCAAATAATATAAACATTACTCAAAACAATACAATAAATATTTCAGAAAGAGAAAAAGAACTCCTTGAGAGAATTGAGAATCTAAAAAAACAAGAAGAAATTAGAAAAGAAATGCAATATTCATATGCAATTGAAAGACTTCAAACAGTCTATTTATGGGAAAAAATTATTGTTAATTCTGGAAATGATATTCAATTTAATAATGAAATAATTGAAAACTCATGCAACAGAATTATAAGAGAATTAAATATTAAATCAGAACTATTAGCAAATTACAATGTTAATATCTTTGATAATGAAATAATAAAAATCAATTCCTATAAATCATCATCATCAAATCAATACTTATGCTTATATCAAGGAATAGAATTAATAGGAAAAATAAACACCATGCTTAACTCATATTCAGGTTCAGATAATGAAACAAAAGAATTTACAAACAAACTACTTAATTTCACATATAGTAGATTAACAATAAATTCTAACGGCGAATTCCCTTTAATCCCGTACATATATTACGAATATGCAACAGAATTAAACAAACAAGGCGACAGCAGTTCAGCACAATTATACTCCAATTACGCCCTTTCATATGCAGATTTAAATTTGTTTCTAAAAAAAGAAGAAATTGAGAAAAATATATTGATTGATAATGTAATAACTGCCCTATTTGAAAATCCAGTTTTTATTGTATCAATGCTTCTTTTAATTGGCTTTATTAGATAAACCCAATTTCTAAACTATAATTTATAAATAAAAAATATCAAGAATCAAGTCTATTTATCACTTCTTCATAATTCAATTTCATTTTGTATTTTTTATTAAAATAATCACAAACATTTTTTACATCCCTTTCAAAAAGAGAATAATTCCTTTGAAAATCTTCTTGATTTTTTATTATGATTCCTTGACCCATATCTATTATATATGGCATTTCATCCTTAACCATAATATTAAATTCAGACAAATCTGCATGAATAAGTCCAACTTGATTTTTCATAATCTTTAGTTGCTCTATTAATTGATTGAAAAATCTTATTGGATTCTCAAGTAAAACATCTTTAAGCATAAAACCATCTATATACTCCATTATAATAACATTATTCTCCTGCTTAAAAACAAAAGGAACATTCATATTTTCTTTATGACATGCCATAATGTTTCTAAATTCTTTTTGAGCCCATGCAAGTATTACTTTTCTTAAATTGCCTTTAATATTCCTAAATCTGAAATCTCTTTGAATATAAACTGATATTTTCTTAAAATTTGCAGTTGTAATTCTATAAATCTTTATAGCCCTAATTTCACCATCTTTGATAGCATAATAAACATCACCTTCCTTTCCAGTCTTTATAGGATATTTTAATTCATCAAAATATTTTCTTCTCTTAAGACTCTCCAATGTATTTAATGTAAATTCATCAAACACTCCTTCAAATACCTTAAATTTCTCCCTAGTAACTTTTGCCAAATAAATATATTAAAACATTATATTTTATAAATCAATCTAACACAACCTTTGTTAAATACATTCTTATCAAAAATCATAAAACTACAAACTCAACATATAATTCATAAATTTCATCCCTAAATTAAAAAATAAAACTCATGAAAATAAAAATCACAAATATCAACTCCAAAAATTACAAATATCGTGCTCCAAAGAAGTTATTAACTTCTAAGAACACGATATAGCTGAGCGAGCAAAGCTAAATGGAGAGGACACAAAAGGAAAAACTTTTGTGGACGACTATAACATTCTCTACTCCCACTTAATAAGAAATTTCGTAAAGTATAAATCTATGTCCAAAATCTTTAATTCTAATTAGTCATCTCTCAAGAAATAACCATTTTACTTTATAAACTTTACACTTTAATAGACATTTATCTGACTTTAAAATGTAATATTATAATTTATGTTCTAATAAATTAAAAATCCTAAGAATTGCTATCCCCACCATAAATGATGAGGTATTACGCAATTCTTCAAGACGGATTTTTAGTCATCGTTTAAAGTTAAGCCCCACCCTAAAGGATGGGGTAATCTTGAAACGATATATATTAAACCCTCAAATTTCCAAATAAAGCTCTATGTACCAAAAATTTATATAAATATTTAAATAAGTTTATTATATGACAAATTTAGATATTCTTAAAATACTTGAATCTAAAGAAATTGAAATTATAGGGAAATTAGATTTTAAGAATGAATTAGAAAAACTAGAATTCCTAAAAAAATTAGAAGAAATTTTAAAATTCAATATAAAACTAAAATACATTAATAGAGACTTAAAAGAAATTATAATTAATATTAAATTAAATGAAACTATGCTAAAAAAATTAAAAAGTATAAATTGGGATGACTACTCAGATACTTTTTCAAAAAGAAACATAAATGAAAGATATTTTAAAATTTACAATAATTTTCTAAATTTCATATGTCTTGAACTAGAAATAAAAAAAGAACAAATTACTCTTGAAAACATAAAACTTGACAATCAAAAAAAAAAATTTGGAATAAATACAAATACTCAAGAAAAACATGAAAATTTATATGAAAAAAAAGAAAAGTTTGATATTGAAACCACAGTAATTGAAAGAGCAAAAAAAAGAGAAGTAGAAATTCTTTTTGACTACAACGAACCAAGTCATAAAATTACTGTTAATGATTTTACACTATATTTTAATAGAAGGCTTCAATATTTTACAAATTTATTAAGTTCAAGAATAAGCATGGACAATGTTATGAGAATATCTCAATTAAAAGACTTATACAATACTAATACATTAGTTAATCTTATAGGATTAATCTCAGAAATTACTGAAACTAAAAACGGACACATTATGGTTACAATTGAAGATAAAAGTGGCTCAATCAAATGCTTTATTAACAAAGAGAAAACAAATATGTTAAATCAAGTTGATAATTTTTGTCTTGACGAGGGAATAGGAGTTATAGGAAAAATAGGAAATGGAATTATCTGGACAGATGAATTTGTAATCCCATCACCACCAAACTCATCAGAACTAAAAAAAACTGAAGAAGAAAGCTATATTGCATTTTTATCAGACATACACTTTGGTGCTAAAGTTTTTGTTGAAGAAGCATTTCAAAAATTTATTGAATGGATAAGAGGTGAAACAAACAATGAAGAATTAAATAAAATTGCAAAAAAGACAAAACACATTATAATAGCAGGAGATATTATAGAAGGAATAGGAATATATCCAAATCAAGGAAAAGATGCCAAATTTCACACCACAGAACTACAATATCACGAAGCTGCTAGATGGCTCTCACAAATTCCTAAAGATAAAACAATAATTATAATACCTGGAAATCATGATACAGACAGACTCTCAGAACCTCAACCAAAACTTCCATATCATAAAGCCTATGCCATATACAATATGGAAAACACAATCATGCTAAGCAACCCATCAATTGTAAGACTATTTCCAAATGACCCAAGTGGTGGCCTTGAATTCTTTATATACCATGGAGGAAGTTTCTTCTACTATGCAAACAATATTAAAAAATTAAGAGAAAAAGACACAATTAGAAAATGTCCTGACGAAATTGTTAAGTTTTTACTTGAAAAAAGACACCTAGCACCATCGCATGGCTCTACTCTCTACATTCCTGATAATCATATAGACCCATTAGTAATAAAAAAAATGCCTGACTTTTTTATAACAGGCCATACTCACAAAATGGGACTCTCAAACTACAAAGGATGTACAATAATTTCATGTGCCTGCTGGGTCGAGATGTCAGATTACCAAGAAAAAATGGGAATGAAACCAGATGTTGGAAAATGCATATTAGTAAATACAAAAACTAGAAAACCTAAAATAATAAGTTTCTATGTAGAAAAACATAATAGATAAAATAATTATAATAATTTAAATATTATTTTTATTAATATCTTTCTTAATATCTTTCTTAATATATATCATAATATTTTATTTCAATAATTCCAATCCCATCTCAACAATCTTTTCTATATTTGGTAGCAAATTCTCATCACTTAATTTATCTATATCAACCCAAATGCATATATTCTCATCAGATGACTTCAAAACACATGAATACTTCTTGCATAAAAAAACTTGATAAGACATTGTAACAACACCATCTTTTCTTTCAATATCTTAAAACAAAAAGTTCTGGAATTGGAACTAAGTCTTCTTTCTTTGCAATAAGGCCTGTCTCTTCTTCAAGTTCTCTTATAGAACAATCAATAAAATCTTCTCCTTCTTCAAGTCTTCCTGCAGGAAAACCACAAACTCCTGTCAAATGACTTGCCTTTTTAGTATGTTTTACAAGAAGAATCTTACATTCCTCAATAATTAGAATCCCTGCAGTTTTGACAATTGTCTTCATTTTCTATAAATATTTATCTAAACTCTCTTCAGTTTTGACTTTGATAAGATTTTTATATGTATCCCAAGATTTTCTAAAAATAAAATCAAATTCCTTAGATAAGAAATGCTCTTTTAAAAACTCAATTGTCTTTTTATCAGAGGGGTACCCTGAACCACAATCAAGTTTTATATTCTCTTTAATTTGTCTTATTTCTTCCTCCCTTAATTCTTTAGCTGCAATAGATGCTGCACCTACAATTTCATATTTAGAATCTGCTTTATTCTCAGAAATAATTTTAGTCTCAAAACTAAGTCTCTTTAATATCTCATCGCCAAACTTTTCAGGCTTTGAAGTAAGAGCATCAATAATTATTAAATCAGGTTTTTCACTCTCAAGAATTTTAGTAATTGCAGAAATTTCAAGTTCATTCAATTTACCACCTTCATTATGATTTTTATCTATTAAAGCCGGAGTAAGTTGTGCATATTTAAAATCTATATTCTCTTTTAATTTATCATATACTTGCTTCCTTTTTATTGGAACAAACTTTTTAGAATCTTTAACACCGATAATCTTTAAATGCTCCTGATAAGAATTAATATCTTTTAAACTCTCTAAATTAATAATTGAAAAAGCAATAAACATAGAACCAATTACAGGCCCTTTTCCAGCTTCATCAATTCCGATTACTTTATACATTTATAATATAACTAATTTCTTTATTCTTCTTTATGTGAATCTATAAAATCTTTCAACTGATCCTTTGATAAAGCTCCCATTTGCTGGTCAACAATTTCACCATCTCTAATCAAAACCAATGTAGGAATACTCATTACATTAAACTCAACAGCTAAATCCTGAGCTTCATCTACATTAACCTTAGCAAATGTTACTTCAGGATACTCATTAGAAACTGCCTCAAAAACAGGACCTAACATTTTACAAGGACCACACCATGGAGCCCAAAAATCAACAATTGATAAACCTTCTGTTAATTTAACTTTCTCTTCAAATTCTTCTTTTGTTTTTACATGTATTAATGCCATAATAATAATATATAACTCTAGTTTATAAAATTTATTTTTTTTCTGTTAAATATTAAAATATTTCACATCTATAATAATTAATTAAATTTAATTAAATTTTAACTAATTACCTAAGGAAATATTATACAAAAAATATTTTCTCTAAAACAATAAATATATTCCAAGTAATACAATTGCTATAATTAAACCTACTTTCTCTACAGTCCCTGGGCCTTCAGTAAATATAGTAACAATTTCTTCAGATGAAATCATTGTCCCAAAAACCTTATCTTTATCAACACCATAAACATTAGGAAGTGAATCAATCCCTTCACCTCTTTCAACAAGATAACTTACTTCCCACTCATCACCAACATCAAGTTTTTTTATTTTCCAAACTCCTCTTTCATAAAACATTTTAGATATATCTTTAATTATTGAATTTTCATTAATATTATCTGAGATTAATATATCTTCAATACTAATAGAACCAAGATTTTTAACCTTAATTGTAATTTTTGCAAAATCATCATCAACATACCTTACTTCTTTTTGTACAAAAATCTTCTTTTCAGGTAAAATATCATTAATAAGTAAAACTCCTTCAGAATAATATGTATAATTATCAAAATCTAATTTCGCAGGTTTTAAATATGTAATACCCTTCATCGCCACAGTATTCTTTAATTTGTAATTTATCAAAACAGTATTATATGAATCTATCTTATCTATCTCAAATTCAAGATTATATTTGCCATCAATCTTTACTTTTTCAGATACTCCATAAATTTCATATCCTTGAGGAATTTCATCTGTTATAGTTAAATTATACACAGGATAATCATTAATATTTACTACACGTAAAAACACATTAACTGAATTGCCTTCATTAACAACTGTGGCATTAACATATTTTTTAAGAAGTAAATCTTCAAAAATTATCTTCTCATCTAAATCTACATCACCAGAATCTTTAGTATCAGTTTCATTATCTTCATCATCACTATTTGAAGAACTACTTCCACCTCCTCCTCCCCCCTTCTTTTTAGCTACTTCATATTTATGAGAATAATCTGAAGACACATTAACTTTTAAAACAACATCTGAAGTCATCCAATAAACAGTATTACTAGTACTAAGAGTATCAAAGAAATCAACTTCAGTATATCCAAATGGACTAAGAGACAAATTATTAAATATTTTTATTAAATCAGTATTATCAAAAAATGGGTCTCCTGCATCTGTCCTAAAAAACTTCAATTCCTTAATAAAATAATCAAAATCAGTAGGATTTCTTATTCCAGAAGATATCAACCTACTACTATTAATTGTCGTATTTTCCTGTTCTCTTATTGGTTTTTGAAGATTAAGAATAGTATTTGCAAACATATCAAAACTCTCACTATAATATTCTATCACTGAAATTCCCTGATTATTTAAAACATCATTTAAATTATAATTGAGCAATCCAAATATATGATAACCAACACTAATTGTCTCATTTGGCTCAACTATATAGCCCTTAATTTCACCATATGAAAAATCAAACCTATCAGAAGTTGCATCAACCTTTACTTTATTAATACCAATTAATGCATCAAGAGAAATTGGAATTCTATATTCTATAATCCTACTAACATTTGAAGGATTATAAATACTAATTACACCATCAGCAACTAATGAATATTGCCCATTAAGCAATTTAGTTACTTTAGAATTTTCTTCAATCCCTAATTGAGCTTCAATAGCAAATACTGAAAAGATACTCAAAATAATTATTAATAAAATCCCAACTGCTTTAAGCCATGATAACATAATCATTCTCCATATTGTACCCTAAACCTCTTGATTTCTTTTCTAACTTCATAAATCAAAAATAATAAAAGCAATACATTAACACCTATCCAGAACAAATATGAACCTTGCAAATTTCCAAACATAGGTATAGGAAGATAAGAATATTCAAAAGTAATAGATTTTGGAATATCATTTTTAATATTCCAAGAAGCAATATTATTCTCAATAGAACCATTCCCTCCTTCAGATTCTAAATATGTAAATTTATAATTATCAGGCAAAACAACTTTATACTCGCCAGATTCTATTGGAATTGTACTTTCTCTTAAGGGAATTTGTAAACTCTTAAAGAAAATTCCCCCGGGCTCATAAGCTAATTCATAATTTAACTTAAAATCATACTCAAAACCAGGAAGTAAAGGATAATAAACATCTAAAATAATAACTGAATAATCACTAGTTTGTCTAACTTGAGTTTTTATCTGATTACCAAAACTATCATATGCCTTAGCATTAATAATCTCGATTTTTCCTATACTCCCTTCAGTACCTTTGCCTATTTTAAATTCTACCTGACCAGGTACTATTCCAACATCATAAACATTCTTTAAAGTTAATGATTTATTAACAACTATGGTTTTATCAGTATTAATTTTAAGTACTGTATCATAATTAGAAAATACTTCAACAGAACTATACCCTATTGAAAAACAAAATACAATTGCTATAAAAATTCCTATCAGTTTTGCTAAAGTAAGTCCCATCATCAAATATATATATATTAAATTATTAACTTGCCTATAAAACAAGAGCAAGTATTGCCAAAACAGTAGCTACTACTGCAAAAATTCCTTCAGTACTTCTTAATCTATCCATAATTTCAGAAACGATAACAGCTTTAGATGAACCAGCACCATCAACTTGCAAAGGGTCGAGACCTGAAACAAAAACATCCATTAAACTATAATCCCCAAAACCTGTAACATTATAATCAACACTCCAAGTAGTATTCTCATTAATACTAGGTCCAGCATCAAATGAAGTATTTAACACATTATTAGGCAACAAACCCCATTGATACATTGTACCATTATAATAACCTGAAATTGAAGAGTTTGCTGAGGTTGTATTATACCAAGGTGATGAACTATAAACAAACGAACTTGTTACATTATAATTACTTGGAACAAAATCATATATCATAACAACTGTATCTTTTGGAGTTACTTGATTTCCTTTATTATGAACATCAATTCTAATATGATATGTATTATTATCTATTGAAGTAATATTCTTTTCAATTTCTAGCCAGTAACCAATAATCAAATATAATTCTTTAATATACAAATCTCTTCCATTTTGAGTAATACTTCTATTTACCAATTGTGTTCCATCATTGTCAATTTTAAAAGAGGAATTCATCCATACAATTGGAGTTGGTAAATCTGAATAATTAAAAAGCCAAGTATTTGATGCCCAAGGATTTGACGCATTCACAAGCACATTAGGGTTATAGGTAATATCTAATGGATTTCCACTAATTGAATCATTATCAATCATATTAGGGTCAGTATAATTACCCCCCACATTCCTCTGTGACACCCAGAAAGTAACTTGAGTTAAATTATATGTTATATTAGTTCCAGTGGAAAAATATCCTGTAACATTCCATGTAACATTACTACCAAATAATATAGGATGAGAAGGGCTTAAAATGCTTTTATCAAATGAAATCTCAGCCTCACTGATAACATTTATATCAACTACTCTAATATGTGAAATTGTTTCATTTAATTTATATTCAAGAGAAGTATTTACAATTTTATAATGTGTAGTGTCTGGAATATTTATTGGTGTATTAATTGAATAAAAAATTGAAGTTTGATTTGTTTTATACAAACAATTATTATTTTGAACATTCCAAGTCAAAGACTGATTGTTAGATGAGATAGAAACATTAGACGAGTCTAAACCACCTAAACTTGAGTTTATATAAGAATAATTATAAAAAACCCCTGAAAAATTAACCTGTTCCAATTGCTGAGTCAAAACAATATCATATATGCAAGTATCAGTTTGAATTGGGATATTATCAAAAACATTCTCTACAATATCAGTAATAGTGAAATTGTTACCTGCAAGAATTTTATAATCTGAATAATTTGAAGTTAAATTTAAAGGAGGCCTGATATTAGAACTATTAATTGAATATACCCATGTAGAATTTGCACCATTTCTAAGTTGTGGTATATGCAAGATTATATTCTCACTTGAAGTATCATTGCTTATCCAAGTCCCTGAGGTTCCCTGATACAAAACAGGCAATGTAATATTTGACGTATAACTAATTGAAACATATATATCAGCTAAATCAATTCCATTAGGATTATTGTTAGTTATAGTAATATAACCTGTCAAGTTGTACTCGCTCTGATTTTCTGTCGTATCATACCAAGTCCCTGCCCCAGTCTTTAGAGGATTATATGTTACATATTGATCCACATACTCTGAAATCTCTACAGATAATTGCTCCTGAGAAGCAAATACTGAAATTGGCAAAATCATTAAGCCAATTAATAGTAATATAATTTTATTTACACTCACCATTTTACATATAGTTAATAAAATGACAAACGATTTCCAATATAAAATTTCTTCACTACTTTTTAAGACTAATCAATTCCAATAACATAATTCTCACCTAAATAATAATCATTAACTCCATACAAAGAATGATTAATAATATTAGTATTAAAAATATCTAAACTATTATTCCAATTAGTAACATTTCCAATAAATTTTGTTCCATAGACTTTATAAGTATCATTATATAAAGGAATTGATGAAAAATAATTAAAACTATTATGAAAAAAATCTAATACTGTATAATTCTTCCAATACCCAGAATTTATTATTTTTATTGTTGTATTTATAAATCCTAAAGAGTGAGTTGTTATTACTTTTGATATTTTTATATGTTTATTAGCAATAAAATAAAAAAAATATGACTCACTTGAGAATATATTCCCTACACTATCATTACCATAAAAAGTCACATTATTCATACCCAATAAATCTAATAATTTAAGCATACTCCAATTAATAAGCGTATTATTTGATAAGAAATACTCAGTCCCATTTTGATTAATTTCAAACCATACACTGTCTATCTGAGAAGAATCAATGTCAAGAGAAACATTAAAATATACATCTCCTGCAAAATACTTAGAATTATTTATTGGCGAAATAACATTAATTACAGGTAAAGTTTTATTAATATATATCCACCTATCACTCGTACATAAAAAATTTCCAATTTGGTCTGAACCACATGCATAATAAGTATAATTACCATTTTTTAGTTTAGTAAAATTTCTTTGAGTCCCAATACTCTCTCCATCAAATAAAGAATTGATTTCATCAGAATTTAAAACTCTATTAAAAATTGCTACCTCATCTAAAGAACCATTTAAACTATTTCCTAATTCTAAATCTGAATATGTTCCTAGAAAAATATTATTTCCTGTAACATCTATATTCCCAACACCTAAAACAGAATTTATAAAACCTCCATTCTTAAAAAATGAAATATTATTATTATTTGAATAAGTTAATGAAATCATATTCCAATCATTATTAGTGATAAAATTATTACTGCTATGATACATATTACTTGAATTTATAATAGTAGTAATTTTATTATTTGAACTATTATAATTTACAAGTATTGCACCATTTTTATGAAATAAATTATAATCCTTGCTAAGGTCTCGAATCTTAATCCAAAAACTAAGAGTCATATCAGTATCAGCAATAATCTCATTTCCAGAATCATCAATCTCTACATAACCATTCTCTCCATCAAAATCACCATAAACTCCTCTAATTCTATTATAATTCATATCTATAACTCCCAACGATAAAACCCCATCATTTCCCAATGTTGATAAATCTTCAAGATTAGTTGTTGAATTAACTGACTGAAAATTCCAAAAACCCCTAAGTGAATAATTAAAATCAATAAATGCAGATGTTTCATAAGTATGATTAATAGAAACATTAACAAAAGTATTTGAACGATTAACAAAAAGTCCATTCACATCAGTTGGAGAAACATATCCTATATCAAAAAAAATTGTTACATTAAAAAGGACAATATCTGATACAACAATATCTCCATCTGAATCATTACAAAATACTCTAATAGTATTATCATACAAAGTAAAATTTGAAGCTGGTATTTCATATGCAAAATGTGTAGAATTTATTTGATTCATAGTTACATTACTTTCATTATTCTTATTATAAACACACCAACCTCCACTAGCAAAATATGATGTATCAAGCGTCACATTAACCCAAATATTAGAATTCTCTGGATATAAAATATTTTCAGGTGATGTAATATTAACAAACAAATTTCTAACTTCAAAATAATCTCTTGACTCAAGAAGATTTCCTTCAAAATCAGAAATAATATTTCCACTACCATCTGTTAAAGCTGATGAAGAATAATAAATTCCATTTGGCAAAGAAACAAACGGAAGTTTTAAAGCATCCCAATATTCACTTAAATTCAATATAGAATAACTTGGAAGTAAAATCCTAGTCTTATTAACAATACCTTTAACCTCACCAGTAAGATTTCTAAAAATTCTATTAGTAAGATATATATTTAATGATACATTTTCAACATTATATAATAATGAAGGTGTATAATAATCAAAATGTACATTTGTCCAATTAATTGAATCAGAACCAAAATTAGACACATCAATAAATTCTGATGATACTCTAAGTATCCTATTAGAATGATTTTCCCAAGCTATAATAATATCTTCATCTATCATATGAAATGTACAATTCACATCTAAAAGTGATGCTGACTGATTAAAACCATAAATATCATTTAAATTACAATAATCCTTATTACTAAAACTAATACCATTATAAAACTCAACAGAAAGTAAAGGTTCAGTATTAGTCGTAGAACCCCTATTATCATAACCCGTAACCTCTATAGTTATATTAAAAAATGACAAATTAAGAAAAGAACTTCCAAATTTATAATCAATAGTTTGTGAAATCCTATCTGTAACCACTCCATTTACAAGTACATCATCAATAGCAAACGAATCATCAGTAGTACCAGTCCCACCACCTGAAAATCTAATTCTAAAATTATTTGCCATAATATAACTTGCAAGATTTACACTAACTAATGAATAATCAGTAGAAGTAATAGTAGTATCACCATTATTTAATCCTTGAATCGTATAAGCTTGAGACCAACTACCATCAAAAACATCAAAACTTAAAGGATAATCCCCACTAACCATCGGTTCCACACCATTATCTGCATAATAAAAATCTACGCTAGCTTCATCATATAAACTTAAATCCATTATCTTCTCAAAATAAGCATATCCACTCCCACCCAAAGTATAAGTATCTCCCTCCATAGAAACTCTAGCAGCACTATCATCACTGCCTGGAGTACGACTCGAAGCAGAACCTGAAATATCTGTATCAAGAGATTCATAACCCCCCCCCCCAGAATAAAGACCATTAGCACCTTGCCTATTAATATTATCCCAACTTGCAAATTCATCAGCAAAACTATTATTAAAAATCACATAATCAGCAACATATCCTGAAATTGCTCCAACAGAAGTATTTGAAATTCTTCCCGATACAAAATCTAGTATATCTACATCTTGTATTTTTTTATAAATATTATCTTTATTGAGTATCTTTATTAAAGCATCAGTCTCTGTTCTAGAAAAAGTAAATATTGGAGAATTTCTCCAATTTGCTATAGTCCAATTATCCTCAGCTCTAAAATAATAACTATATTCTCCCTTCATACTATCTCCCGTATAATAATATAAATAAGTACCATTTCCATTTGAAGTATTTGGTCCAAACATCAAATAACTTTTATAAATGAACTCCCCAGGTCTTTTTACAAAAAAATATACTTTATCTACTTTATAATCATCCGTTGCATTAACTCTTAAATTAAATCCTGAACCGACATTAGATGCTATCGGACTCCCAGAATAATTATCCATATTAGGTTTAGTAATATCAGCAACAGGAGTCCAAACATTAAGAATATCCCAAGAAGAATTAGGCGATATTGATACATAAAATAAATTTGGCATACTTGAGATATTACATGAAATGTTATAATTAGTAGGACTCATTGAATAATCAGTGATATTATGATATGCCCAACCTGTAATATCTGTTGTATTATAACCTACATAAGTCCCATTTCGATAAAAAGTAACATTATAATTTTGAATTCCTATTAATGATAAATTATCTACAACTTGACACATCATCCAAGTAGCATTAGTAAGATATATATTATTATCATTCAAAAATCCCTGATATATTTTCGCCTTTCCTTCAACAGAAAAATTAATATTAGTATAAGATTGATAATTAAGTTGATTAAAATAATCATAAATATACAAAGAAGAAAGATTATGTATTCCTGGCGTTTTAAAATCGCTAAAGTTATGAAAATAGACCCCATTCATCCCTTTCCCATCAATAGTTATTGAAATATCATTATAAATAATTTGGTCAGCTGTAGAAGAATCAACATAATCTAAATTCATAGCTCCAATTAATATATATCTATTTAAAGGCTCTGAAACCCACTCCTGAAGAATTGATGAATCAGTAATAGAAATTGTAAATGTTCTATCATTTGTATCAAGTCCAACACCAGTATATACTGATGATAAATTAAAAGAACCAACATAACTATACTCATCCCCACTTGTACCATCATTAATAGCTAAGTATAAATCAGGATCATTATTTCCTCTTGAAACACTTCCCTCAGGATTATATGAATCAACAGTAATAGTAATATTTATCATATCCATACTAGAATAATTTTCAAATGTTACAGGACCAATCTTTCTACCAGTAGTCATTGACTCATCATGCCAAGCCGTAATATTAAAAAAATCAATATATATATCTTCAGTAGTATCAAGTCCAGTAGCACCAAATCTAATCTGAAATTTATCTGTCATATATTGAGTATCTATAGAAATATAACCTCTCAGAGTACCAGGAAGGTCATTACAAAATATATTTGTATTAGAAGTCCAACCTGAACCATTATTGAGTGCATATAATACACAATCTCCTCCTTCCCAAGTTCCAGTCTCATAATATGTATATTGTAACAAACCATAAGAGAAATTTCTTAAATCCTTAGCTGGAGAAAGTGTTACATACTGTGGAGGATTTGTAATACCATCACCATGAAGACTCCCACCCACTAAATCCCAATCAAAAAGATTAGTTCCTATATCTCTAAACCACCATCTAATATCATTTAAATTATCAGCAAATACTGTTATATTATCACCTTCTTCATTTAATGATGAATTTAACATGTCAAAAGTTAAAATCTTTTCTTCAATTTCAGGCATTAAAGTAATATTGACAACTGACGAATTAGCATAGCTCATTGTAGCATTAACTCTAACTACAGAATCATCACTTATACTCACATTTAAATAAGTACTTTGCCCAGGAGAAATATCAGTTGGATAAAATTGAGGCGATATATCAATTACAGGTGCTGAATTTTCAACTCCAGTAACTATAAAATTATCCATATTATAACCATCAAATGCTGTATTATCATCTGCCGTCTGTGACCATTTTAAATATACTGTTTCATTTCCAACATAAGGTGTTAAATCTATCCAAACCTGAGACCAAGTTGTAAATTGCCCACAAATAGCAAATCCATCTGCTGCGGCCTCACTTCTAGGTTGCGGACTAAACCAATTGGAATATGTTCTTTGAGTATAACCATTAATAGTAATATACTCCCAATTAATACCATCAATAGAAATTGTTGGAAAAATAGCATCCCAACAAGCATTAGCCCCATCATTCTCAATATAAATTCTATGAAAATAAGAAGCATTAGCAGAAACAAGCCCACTTAAATTAAGAGCTGGAGTATAAATAGAAATATGGGGAACATATCTATTTGCAGCAACAGCAGGATCGTAAGCTTTTCCTGGAGAATCCGAAAGAGAATAAGTACCACTAAATTGATATTGACTATCATAACCCCACTCCCCAGAAAGCATCGAATCTGATTCAACAACTTTTGTCCACAATCCTGACCATAAAGCCCCACCAGGTTCAAAACTATCTTCAAAAATGATATTTGCCTCAGCAAAAGCTGGATCATATGGTTCAAGTACAATATCATATTCTTCTCCAGGAACAAGATCCATCAATTTAACCCATGTCCCCATACATTCCTCATTATCATAATTCCAATCCCTACATTTATATAGCGCTGTACCTTTAGCTTTCTTTTTTATCACAGCACTCTCAAACTCTAAATTTGATGGGTCTATAGCAAAAATATCATTCAAAATTACATTTGTATTATTATCATCATTAGTTTCATATCTTCTAACAATTTTCTTCATTTTAACATCAAGTCCAACTTCACCAACTTTAAGATTCTCAAATTCTATAATTCTATCAGAGAATATAAGATTTCCATCAATTCCTTCTTTCTCAGCTTTTAAATAAGAAACAATCTTCTTTTCACGAGAATTATCAGAGGAAAGAACTTTAGGATAATTTTTTTCAACTTCAGTTAATTTGGATTTAATTTCATTATTAGCTTTAAGCTGAAAATGATAATTATTCTTAAAAAACTTTCCAGGCAATTCAATATCTAAGATATCATTATATTTATTATTATTGTTATTGTTATTGTTATTGTTATTGTTATTGTTATTGTTATTGTTATTGTTATTGT
>CAYLKB010000023.1:6665-17402 GCA_964384165.1 uncultured Methanosarcinales archaeon | reverse complement strand
GCTTGAGCTGGGTTAGGCCCGATCAGTTCACCGGAATATATAAATAATGAGTTTATAATAATTATATCTGGGATTAGAAGATGTGGAAAATCAACTTTCTTGCAACATATTAGAAAAAACTACAATAAAAATAATTATTACTTAAATTTTGATGATGAAAGGTTAAAAGATTTTTCAATAGAAGACTTTCAAATCCTTGATGAGTTGTTTATAGAATTATTTGCAGAGCAAGAAACATATTTTTTTGATGAAATACAAAATATTGAAGGTTGGGAGAGATTTGTAAGAAGACTTCATGATAATAATAAAAAGGTTTATATAACAGGTTCTAATGCAAGAATGCTCTCTAAAGAGCTTGGAACTCATCTTACAGGTAGATATATTGTTGTTAATTTATACCCATTTTCATTCTATGACTACCTTTCTTTTAGTGGTTTTAAATTAGAAAAGAATGACCTATTTAAAACTAATAAAAAGGCATTAATTAAAAAACATTTTAATGAATATTTAAAAATAGGTGGATTTCCAGAATATCTAAAAACTAAAAATAATGATTATTTAAAGAACTTTTATGATAATATTGTTTACAGAGATGTTCTTGCTAGATATAATTTGTCTAATGAAAGAACTTTAAAAGATTTGGTATACTACATTGTTTCAAATATTGGTTTAGAAATTAGTTATAATAATTTAAGAAATATGTTGAATTTATCAAACCCCGTTACAGTAAAAGAATATTTACAATATTTTGAAAATAGTTTTTTATTATTTACAATTAACCGTTTTAATTATTTTCTAAAAAAACAAATTTACTCATCAAAAAAAGTATATTTTATTGACAATGGTTTTGCAAATACGATTAGTTTCAAATTTAGTGAAGATTATGGAAAGTTATTAGAGAATTTAGTTTTTCTAGAATTAAAAAGAAGAGGAGAAGAAATATATTTTTATAAAGAAAGACAAGGATGTGATTTTGTTTTAAGAAAAGGGTATGAAATCTATGAAGCTATACAAGTATCGAAGAATTTATATGATAAAGATACTAGAAAAAGAGAAATTGAGGGTTTGCTTGAAGCTCTTAACACATTTGACTTAAATCAAGGACTTATCTTAACTGAAGATGAAGATAGTGAAGAGATAATTAGTGGAAAAAAAATTATAATAAAACCAATTTGGAAATGGATTCTTGAGAATAATTTGTAGTAACTTATCTATATTTCTCAAAATATTGTACTTGAGCAGAAGTTCTTAACTTCAAACAACTCATATGTAGCTAAGAAAAAATAAGTAAAATGGAGCTATATCTTAAGAGAAAACTTTATTGGACTACAATATTATAGTCGTCCACAAAAGTTTTTCCTTTTGTGTCCTCTCCACTCGCTTTGCTCGTTTGCTATATCGTGTTCTCGAAGTTAAAAACTTCTGCGGAGCACAATATTACTATAATATCAAACTATGTTTTATAAAATAATATTTGTTACTACTATTGATGACACTAGTATTTTCATACAGTTATGATAATTACTGCCTACTAGCTACAGACTCTAGAGTAAAGTTTCCAGGTCCAATGTACAGGCAAAGACGTAAAATGGACTATAATTTAAGAAATAATTCTATATTAAAGCATAATGATGACCTAATCTCTAATTCATCTGTTGCTGGATACTATTTGTGTATATCAGGAATGTACAATGATTTAGTAACTAGTATATTTAGTCAAATTAATCATAACTATGACAAATTATTACTAGCAGAATTACTAACAAATATAAATGGTGTGAATTGTGAAGAAACCATAAGAAATAGAATAAATAAAGAAAATCCTTCTTCAAGAAATGAAATTAGAAGACTTGAACATTTAATGGCAATTAGAAAACAAGTGGACAAAATGACAAATAGCAAAATATCAATTCTAAGAGTGTATAATCAAGCTCCTCCGGACATAGTAAAAATTGCTAATGGTGAAGTTAAAGTTGAAAATATAACGAGCCACGGTTCTGGAATTCTTATACCAAAAGTTAATGAATTGATTTTTTCTTCAATTCCTGAAACATTAGAGGATGCTCTTGAAAGGTCAAAATTAATATTTGAAGAACTATATAAGGATGAGGACTTTAGAGGTTATCAAATTGTTACAACAGAATATGATGAAGAATCTAAGAATACAAAAGTTTCGTATGCAGAAGATATTGATGAGGACAAAATGCCTCATTTCTCATTTAGAACACACTAGTTCTAAATAAACTATTTCACAACAATAAATTCCCCATCTTTAACAGTTTTAATGCTAAGCTTAGTTTCAAACTCCCAAGTATTCTTATTAAAATCAAGTCCAATACCTATTTCATTTAAATAATTAGTATTTTGAATTGTATTTGACATACAAGCAGTATCATCAAGTTCGCATTTTTGCAAAGCCTCATTTAATATATACATAGTCAAATAAGATTGAGAAATATAATAATCACTCTTAAGGTCAAATCTGTCTGGGTATTTCTTAGTAATAATATCTTTTATTTTTCCAATATTCTCTTCATCAAAAGCATATATTAAACCTTCAGCATCCATTCCAGCTATATCAATTGTTTGTGGATTTTCAATTGAAAACTGAGTGATGATAAGCACACCTTTATCAACTTCTCTAATGTCCTCAATTATACTTTCCCTTTTTCCACCAACAAAAAACAATGCTTCTGATTCTTTTTCGAGTAACTTAAAGACCTCAGTTGTCAATTTCGTAGTTGAAAAATCATATGCGACTTTTCCTGTAATAACGCCTCCAATAGTTTCAAAATCCTTCTCGAGTAAATCTCTGTATATTATTCCAAAATCATTATTAAAATACATTATACCTAATTTCTCCATCTTCAAATCATTATATAAATAATCTGCAATAGCTTTGGTTTCTCATTCAATTAAATGTTGTGTACTAAAATAATTTTCAGATAATTTTCCAAAATTTGTTGTTGGAGTAATCATTACCATTTCATTCTGCTTTGAATACTCTGCAGCAACTTGTATTCCTGTCCCGCAAAAAGGCCCAATAATTGCATCAACTTGTTCAACATTATCAAGTGTATTTAATCCAGTCGAGACTTCCTTAGCATCACATTTGGAATCTTGATATACTAACTCAATTCTTTTACCATTAGCATTTTGATTTATTTCATCTTTTGCAAGTTCAATTCCTTCTTTTATCTCTTCGCCAAAATATCCAAGTGGCCCAGTAAGTGGAATAAGAACTCCTACTTTTACAATCTCTATATTGTTTATCTCTATTATGTTATCTGCAACAACATTTCCTTCAATTCCTGATTTGTTTGAACATCCGGCTATAATCAGCAGTAAAGCTGTAATTGTTATAATTATTGTAATGATTTTTTTCATTATTATAGTTAATATAAATAATGATATTAAAAGAAGTCCTGCTAAAAAGGAAGAAAAAACAACAATTATTTAAATTAACAATTCTTTTATTAAATTATGATTGATGGAGTATTAGAAGAAATAGGCCTTACGGGTAATGAAATAAAAGTTTACAAAACCTTACTTAAAATTGGTATAGCAACAACAGGGCCAATAACTAGAGAAGCAAAAATACATAAATCAAGAGTCTATGAAGCACTTGAGAGATTAATTGAGAAAGGCCTTGTATCATACAAAATAGAATCAAATATCAAATATTACTCTGCCCAAGAACCAGAATCTATACTTGAATTTCTAGATGAGAAAAAAAACAAAGTTGAAACTATAATTCCAATTCTTAAAGAAATTCAAAAAGAAGACAAAAATGAAGATGATGCTACAGTATTTACAGGCTACAATGGAGTAAAATCAGTTCTGAAAAGTTTTCTAAAAGATGCCGAAAAAGGAGATGAACAGCTAGTATTTGGGGCAAGGTCTGGGATGGATACAGACCCTGATGTTTGGGAGTTTTTCTTTAAATATTATGGTAAAAGAAGAGAAGAAATTAACCTTGGTCTTAGAATTATATACAATGAAGATTTAAGAGGCACATCTCATGTTCTTAATCATCAGAAAATGAAATTGACAAAAGTAAGATTCTCAAATCAAAAAACTCCTGCAGGCATTAACATTTGCAAAGACAAAACAGCAATCTTTGTCTGGAAAGAAAACCCTGTAGTATTTGTTATAAAAAGCAAAGAAACAGCAAACTCATTTAGAGAGTACTTTGAGGTATTGTGGAGTGTAGCTAAAGAATAATTCTAAATAAAATATAACTAATATTTTTTTTTTAATTAACAAAATAACAATAATAATTATTATTTACACTTCAATTACAAACAAGAAACTAACTCAAATGAGATTCATGCCTGCCCAGCAATTCTCACAACTTCAAGAAACTGCAATTGTTGGCAATTTTGTTGCAATTACAGTATTTGTAAATTAGGGTTTTAGTTTTCTAATAGAAGATGAAAAAATAGCAGAAGGATATAGAAAGAACTTTGAATTCATGTGGAAAATAGCAAAGAAGTTATAGATTAAGTTATATAAATATAGACAACTATATATCCTCTATGTTACAAACAACTATATAAGTTGGTAATGATTTACTTGAAGAATTAAAATCAAGAAAAATGTATGACAAAGAAAGTTATGAAGATTTATTGTGCTCCGCAGAAGTTTTTAACTTCTAATAACACAATATAGCAAACAAACAAGGTGAGTGGAGAGACCGCAAAAAGTAAAATTTTTGTGGACGACTATAATATGGAACATGTTAGAGGACACAATGGAACTCTCTGAAGAAACTAAAAATTATATAAAACAATCTTAAAAAAGATTTTAAAGAAGGAAAAACATATACTATGGAAGAAGTTGAGAAGGAGTTAGGATTTTAGGATTTCATTTTATATCTCAGGTATGGTATATTTTTTATTTAATATTTCATTAAGATATATTTATATAATTATAACTTTTTAAACTTATATGAAAAAGAAAGAAAATTTGTTTGGCTTTATTTTTTGGTTACATTTATCTCTTATTCTAATTGCATATCTTTCACCATTTTTATTTAATTACAAATTAATTCTAACTGGAATAATTATTTTATTTCTTGAGTATGCAATATTTCAAGGATGCATTCTAACAAATGCACAATTTGGCAAAAAGGATAAAAACATGACTTTCTACACAATTTATCTTGAAATGCTCGGGTTTCATTTTAACAGAAAAAAACTTAAGTTTTTCATAAGATACATTATGCCATTTATAGTCCTAGCACTAGCACTTATCTGGCAAGTCATGCTTGGATTTGATGTCTTGATATATTGAAAATATTAATTCACACTTTTAATTTCATATGAAGGAACACCAACAATACCATTTTCATCAAACCTAACAACCTCTTGCGAGACACCATCAATATTTGCACTAAGCAATGCTTCTCTTAATTCTACTTGTGTGTCAAGCTTACTCTCAAGAGCTTGTTTTAAAATATAAACTGCATCATAAGCTGTCTTGGTTGATGAACCATATACAGAAGAACTTACACCATATTTATCAAAAAATCTCTCTTCAAACACCTCAACCCTATTCATATTACTTCTTGGATATGCAAAAATCACATCCCCTTCCCATGCCAGATACTCATCTTTTAAACTCTCTTCAAATGAATACTCAACACCAACAATCATTTTATCATCAAAATTCTGCCTTATAGCTTCCTGCATAATAGCTTTAGTTCTATCTGGACTTGTAAGTGGCATATACAAAGCATTAATATTATATTGTTTCAACTTTAAAATTTCAGTCTTAAAATCATTTGCATTATAATCAGTTTGTAACATAATAACCTTAAAACCAATACTTAGTGACTTTTCCCTCATATCTTCAGCCATCTCAATGCTATAAGGAGAACCATCATCATAAACAATTGCCAAACTCTCAATTTCTCTTATAGAAAGTTCATTTAAAAGGACTTCATGGCCATTATCTACAGAAGGCCAAACTGTAAAAAAATAATCGCCATATCCTTTAAGCGTAGAATACTTAGCATCACCTGATGTCATTATAGTAGGGACTTTTTTTGAATTAAATACTTCAATACCAGGCTCTACAAACGCTGTCCATGTAGGCCCAATTACAGCAACTACATCATCAATATCAATAAGTTTATTATACAATTTTGGAATCTCTGAAGTTTTACTTTGATAATCCTCAACAATAAGTTCAATTTCTAGGCCATTTACTCCACCATTTGAATTAATCTCATCAACAGCCATTCTAACTCCCATTAATTCACCTTCTCCATAAAGGGAGGCATAACCAGTTAGTGGATATAGAGCTCCAACCTTAATTGTTTCATCATTAAGTCCCTCCTCATAAACAATTACATTTCCAGAGATATTATCTTGAAAACATCCTGATATTAACAATGTAAAAACAAATACAATGCATATAAATATTTTATTATCTTTTTTCATGATTTAGTATGAATATCTATAAATATATAGAAGTAATTAAATAATATTTAAGGAAAATACAAAGAAATATAAATAAATTCATAATATACTAAATATGGATACAATTGATAAAAAAATTTTATACATTTTAAGTTCAAATTCCAAAATGAGTTATTCAAACATAGGCAAATTAGTTAATCTAAGTCCTGAAGGTGTTGGTTATAGAATAAAAAAATTAATAGAAGATAAAATCATTCACAGTTTTATTACATATGTTAACTTTGGAAAATTAGGATATACTGATTATGGAGTATATTTCTCACTTGAAATATTTGATGAAAAAAAAGAACAAGAGTTTGTAAATTTTTTAAAAAATCACAACAGAGTAAGTTTTTTTGCAAAAATTGGTGGAGGATACGACTACGTAATTGGAATCATGGCAAAAAACCCAAATGACTTTAACCTTGTATTTAATGAAATAAAAAATGCCTCAAACAACTCAATAGGTTCATACGATATTGCAATTAGATTAAAACTTGTCCATTATAACTTTGATTTTCTTGATATCAAACCTCCAATTAAAAATACGCCTCAAATATATTTCAATATAACAGAAAAAAATGAAATAATTGATGAAATAGACTCCAACATATTAAAAAAGCTAGCAATTAATTGCAGAAAAAGCCTCGTTGAAATAGCAAAAGAACTAAAAATTCCATATACTTCACTTTTATCAAGAATTAAAAAGCTTGAACAAAAACAAATAATTACTGGTTATTATTTGCAAATTAACCCAAAATCGCTAGGATATAGTTATTACACTCTTATTCTTGATAACAGAGAGGGGGGTGGGGAAAAAGAAAAAGAAATAGAAAACTTTTGCGCAAATAACCCTTCAGTAATTTTTTTTATTAAAACAATAGGGGCGTGGGATATGGAAATTGGAATATATGTAAAAGACCAAAAAGAACTAGAAAAATTTGTATATGATATGAAAAAACAATTTCCAAAACTAAAAATAAAAAATGCCCCAATCTTTTTTGATGTCTTAAAATACGACATGCATCCCTTTTAGGGATTAAATTAACAAATAATATTCATTTGATGTCTTAAAACTTGTTTTATAACCTTTTTCAACTAAGAGTCTTTGCATTAATTTCTTTCCAGTTATTCCATATATTAATTTTATATCATCCATTTTTGATCCTTCTTTAATAATATCTAATAAATTTCTTGGTAGTATTCTTTTTCTTTTCTTAAATGGAGTATTAAGAAATGGATGAAAATCATCTATAGTACAAATTTTACATTTTGATTCTAATGAAGTATTTTGTAGTAAAAATTCTCTAGTCTTTGTTTTTATTTGGTATAAATACTGGTATCTAGTTTTTACATCCCCATATTTAATATATTTATCTCCATTAAAGAAATAAATATAATAATCTATATTATTGAGTACAGTATATTTTATAATAGTTAAATCTTCTATATTAAATACTTCTTGATGACTTTTAATCATTTATAAATATTAAAATGTAATTATTTATAAGTATATTTCTATCTGTAAGCAACCATTACCTCTATCATATTGGTTTTGAGTCAAAAATCCATAATCTCTAAGCAATTTAAGCTTTGTTCTAAAAATTTAATAATTTTTATCAGAATTAATACAAACTATCTTTAATTTATATCTATTGAAATAAAACTTTTTCAATATCCTATTTGATTAGAATTATAAATAAATTAAAATATAACATAATATGGGAAAACTCGGATTTGTTTTTGAAATAAGTGAAAACTTGCAAAATACAAAATTTGCAGGAAAAAAATTAAATAAAAACAAATTATTAGTATTTACAGAGAATAAAAAAATTAGAGGAGACTACATAGCTGGTTTAAATCATTTATTTAAAGAAAATGAAACTAAAATATTATACTTGACAAATGACTTATTATTTAAAGAATACCTTGTATTTCAAAGAGCTAATTTCAAATATGGTAAAATATCAGTCTCACAAAAAACCTGTGTTGATTATGAAAATTTAACATTCTGGTTTAATTCAGACAAATATAGAAAAATAAGGCAGCTTCTTGAGATTGATGATAAAAGATATTCCTTAGATGAAATAATAAAACTTAGAATCTCAGATTTAATAGTATTATTTAATTAATTTAATGAACTTTCTTGTTAAATTTTATATTATATTATTTAATTTTTTAATCATTATATAATTTCCCATTTAATCAGTCACATTATCAAATTCCCACTTAGTTAAACTAAATCTTTTTAAATGTTTTTTAACAATATAAATTATGGCTTCAAAGAATGACAAAAAAAAATCTTCTGTTAAAGAAAATGTTAAAGAAAAGATTGAACCAATTGGTATAAATAAAAAAGAAATTATTAATAAATCCTATCTTAATTTTAAAGATACTTCTGAAATCAAAGTAGAACATAAAATTATTGACAAGGTAATAGGCCAAGACCAAGCACTTGAAATTATTAAAAAAGCAGCAGACCAGAGAAGGCATGTCCTACTTCTTGGAGAACCTGGAACTGGAAAAAGTATGCTTGGAAAAGCTCTTGCAGAAGTATTATCAACAAAAAATGCAGTTGACATGCTAGCTTATCCAAATGCAAAAGATGAAAATAATCCTGAAATTAAAATAACAAAAGCTGGCGATGGCCAAAAAATAGTAGACAAATCAAGATCATTGCAATTAAAAGGTGTTGGTAAGGGCCAAGGAATGATATTCTTAATTCTTCTATTAATTAGTCTTGCTTTTGGTTGGTATCATTATTTTCAATGGCAGTCAAGAGGCGGTCTAATCACTGATGTAATTTATGGTGCATGGATAATAGCTGATGTAATTATAATAGGTTTTTTAATTTTTGCAATGATTCTTGCAGCTTCAATGTCTAAAAGGATGGGTGGAAATTCTGATGCTGGAGCTCCGAAATTAATTGTTGATAATTCAAACAGAAAAATGCTTTTTGAAGATGCAAGTGGAGCACATGAAGGAGCTCTTTTAGGGGATGTTCTTCATGACCCATTTCAATCAGGAGGTCTTGGAACACCTGCTCATCAAAGAGTAGTTGCAGGAATGATTCATAAAGCAAATGGTGGAGTTTTATTCATAGACGAAATAGCTACTTTAAAACCTGAGATGCAACAAGAACTATTAACTGCAATACAGGAAAAACAAATGCCAATAACTGGAAGAAGTGAAAGAAGTGCAGGAGCTATGGTTAGAACAACTCCGTGTCCAACAGACTTCATTTTAGTTGCTGCTGGTAATCTTGATACTCTAAAACATATGCACCCAGCATTAAGGTCAAGAATTAGAGGTTATGGATATGAAATATATATGAATGATACAATGGACGACAATGAGGAGAATAGGAAGAAGATTATTCAATTTGTAGCACAAGAAGTAACATCTGACAAAAAGATTCCTCATTTTACTCCGCAGGCATGTGAAATGATTGTCCTTGATGCTAAAAAAAGAGCGGACAAAGGTTCTAAGCTTACAACAAGATTTAGAGAATTGGGAGGGATAATTAGAGCTGCAGGTGACATTGCTGTTAAAAAAGGAAAAGATATAACAGATGTTGAAGATGTAAAAGAGGCATTTGATAAAGTAAAATCCATTGAGGGTCAAATGATTACGAAATATATAGAAACTAAAAAACAATACTCTGTTATTAAAACACAAGGTGTTGAAGTTGGAAAAATCAATGGACTTGCCGTTATAGGAGCAACACCTCCATATTCAGGTATGGTTATGCCAATTGAAGCTGAAGTTGTAAAAGGTGGAAAAGGTTCACAATTTATTGCTACTGGAAAACTTGGAGATATTGCAAAAGAGAGTGTAACAAATGTTTCTGCATTAATTAAGAAAATATTTGACCAAGATTTGGCTAAAGATTACTCAGTGTATATTCAATTTATTCAGACACATAGTGGTGTTGAGGGGGATAGTGCCTCAATTGCACTTGCAACAGCAGTAGTATCTGCATTAAAAAATATTCCAATTAAACAAGATATTGCAATGACTGGAAGTTTATCTATTAGGGGAGAAGTTTTACCAATTGGTGGTGTCTCAGCTAAAATAGAAGGGGCATATCAAAGTGGAATAAAAAAAGTAATAGTGCCTAAATCCAATATGCAAGATTTAGTTGTTTCTGAAGAAATTCTTAATAATATTAAAATTGTCCCTGTTGAGAACTTTGCTGAAGTCCTAATTGAAGTATTGCAGTGGAGCAAAAAAGATGAATCTGTAAAAAGTAAGATTAAAAAACTATTAAAAT
>CAYLKB010000023.1:0-6655 GCA_964384165.1 uncultured Methanosarcinales archaeon | reverse complement strand
ACTTTCTTAATATATCGCTCCGCAGAAGTTATTAACATTGAGAACACGATATAGCTGAGCGAGCAAAGCGAGTGGAGAGGACACAAAAAAAAACTTTTGTGGACGACTATATTTTAATATCTATTAAAAGTATGATATTTTAGTTTTAAATTTGAAATAAATTCTTTATACTTTTTGATTTATATGTATAGATTGTACATTATTATTTAACTATTATTTAATTACTGCACTTCATAATTTTTAAATACTAAATACAAAAATTAATTTTATAATCAGTGCGCTTTACAGATGTTTACAACTTTTTCAAAACTCAAATTAGTTAAACTTGCAAAGCTATTATTATTGGAAATTAGATAAAATTCATTAAGTATTTACTTAAGTTATCTTTAATGAAATTGTGTGTTTAAAGTATTAGTATTTGTGATAACAATAATTTAAATTTAGATAATTTATATATTATTATTATATTAGTTAATATAAAATTATTAAATATATTTGATTAGCGATTATTTAATATATGTCTCATTGCAATTCTATTCATTCTTAATCTCATCAAAAACCTTATTAATAATACTATCTTCAACACCAACTTCATTTAGCATTTTCTTAATACTATCTTTGCTAAAATTATCTTTATTTTTAAGTACATACTCTTTAGTTTTTAAAAAAATTTCTTGCTTATCATTAAATTCTATTATTTTATGTTTAGGTTTATATCTTAGATAGTATACTGAACCAAAACTTGCAAAAACTAATACAATTATTATAATTATCAAAAATATTACAAAACCTGAGGATTCATCTTTTCTATTCTTAGCAAGTTCAGTTGAATTTGCAGAATTATTTATATTACTATTATAATTATAATTGTTATCATTATTAATTGTAGGAGTCTTATCATTTTCAGTATTTAAATTAGATTGATTATTTTCATCAAAAGCGTAAATTCCAAAATCTGCACTTGAGAAAACTAAATATTTCTCTTCTTCATCAATATTAAAGTTTTGATACTCTGTCCAAGTACCTAAATTGTACTTGTAAACAATAATATTATTTAGATTTACATTTTCAAGAGAAACATTAAAACTTAAAGAGTAAGAATCATTTATATTTGAACTGATATTAATAATTTTTAAGGAATTTTCTATCTTAGTAGTTAATATCTTCTTGTTTAGAATTTCATTCATTATTGTAATTTTGGCATTTTGAGATTCTGAGAAATAATTCATATATGCACTTACATTATTATCAAGTTTATTAGTTTCAAAAAAAAATCTATTTGGATTATCTATGAAATTTGAAGCATTATAATTATTTTTATTAGGAATTGGAATTACATTTAACTCATCTAGATTACAATCAATAATTTCAAGCAATTCTACATAATCATTGTATTGACCCTTTGGGAATATCTCCATCAAATATCTTTCTTGTGAATCAAATCTTAAGGTAAACTCTCCATTTGAATCTGTTTTGAAAGTTTTTAGCAAACCTAACCCTTTAATGGGCCCATTATAAATATTTACTTCCGCATCATCTATATAGTTATATATTAAACAATCATCTTCCTCTGGAGTTTCATCCTCTTTACATAGTTCTGAATTTATCTGTTTTTGATTATCCCAATCTGTTTGATTATATACTTTAAAAGTAATATTAATACCTAAGCACCAACCATTCCTATCAACTGTTAGATTTGTATTATTATCGCTGTAAAATGCACTAGTTCCGGAATTTATTGATATGATTAAAATGCAAATATAAAAAAATATTTTCATATAATATTTCATTATATTAAAAAGCAAATGTATATTATTTATTGCTTAGTGTTATATAATCAGTGATGATAGAAAAAGAGTACTAATAAGTAAGAACAAAGGTATTAAAATATATTTAACTTAAAAAACATATGCAGAATATTATTAATACCACATCAGATATGCAAATTGACCCTCAGGATGAAATCTATAAAATTGCAACTGATAAGGATAATTTTGATTGGAAGTCTTTTCTATACAAACTAATCAATAAAGAGGGTATGGACCCTTTTGATGTAGATATACAATTACTGACAAAAAAATATCTTCAAGCATTAAAAGAATTAAAAACTATAGATTTTAACATATCTGGGAAATTTCTTACTATTGCTGTTTTTTTGTTAAAAACAAAAGCTGAGAGATTAATTGAAAAAGATATTCGTGGGATTGAAGAAAAAATTGCTCAAGTACAGCAAATGCCTACAGATGATATAATAAATGAAATTGAAGCACTTGAAGAACTTGACTATGAAATTGATACTACTCAAAATGAAAAAGAGAAATATTCACTAAAAATTAGAAACCCTATTGCAAGAAAAAGAAAAGTAAATATTTTTGATTTAATAAAAACTCTAGAAAAAACCATAGAACAAAGCAACAGGAGAAAAACTAATTTTTTAATAAAAAATGCCATAATAGATTATGAGGGTCCAATGTATGAAAAAAAATCTAAAGACTTAAAAAGCCTTATAAATGATATTTATGAAATGATTTTAAGTGAGTTTAAAAATAAATCTGGGCATTTAAACTTTGAGAATTTAGTTGAAGACTCAAAAAGCAAGATGGAAGTAATTGAAAAGTTTATTCCACTTTTACATCTGCATAATCAAAGTAAAATTGAACTTAGGCAGAGATGTCATTTTGGTGATATTCAGATTTTCTCAATAAATAACATTAATGAGGATTAACTACATTCATTTGCAATATTATTCAAAATTAAACAAAATTTATTACATATTCAGTTAATAACAAAATTAATAAAGGATAAAGTTTGAAATATAATAACAGTAAAATGGCTGGTGAAGAAAATTTGCATATTGTATTGCCCGTTGCAGTAGGTTTTGTAATCGGATTGGTTGAGGCATATTTCGTTTATGAAGACGAGAATATGACTTCTGGGAAGGATTTCCTGGGGGATATGTGGCATGGTTTATTATTTTCAGTTATAGGAGTTTTATTAGCAACTAACATACCCTATGTAATGACTAACTTTATTCCTGAAAACTTTCATGGTTTTTTGATGGTTAATGAGTCGGGAATTTCTTTGGTTGTATGCATTTTAGTCTCTCTATTCATGTTAGTTAAAATGGTTGCATCTCATGCTATAAAAGGCATACGTGGTGGTGGCTTTACAGAAAAATTATGGCACAAACTTGTAATTGCTCTACTTGTAGGATTTTCGCCATATTATATCTTTATGCTATATGAGCCACTCTCAGGATTACAAGAAGCTATTCCGTGGCTACCATTTTAAATTTTTTATCCTCTAATAATTCTTAAGAATTATTTATATAACTGCAATATAAAATTCTGTGGTTATATATGTTTTTTTTAAAAATAATAACCTATAAATTTAACTTATATATATATATATTTTTAGTATTTCTATTGTTATTACTGCCTAAAAATATTTTATTTAAATATTATTTTATCATAATATAAAACTCAAGGTTTTTAAAAGAAATTGACTTAAATTATATTATGGCGCAAAAAATAGAAGCAAGATTTATAATACAAATTGCAGGAAAACCTGTTGAGAATGTAGAAAAAGCTCTTAATTTGGTACTAGAAAAATTAAAGAATGAGAAAGAAAAATTCAAACTAATGGAACATGATATTGCAGAACCGGAATTCGATGAAAAATCAACACTATACTCAGGATTTATTGAAGTGTTGATAAAATTTTCAGAAGTAAAGGAGATGCTTTCCTTTGTAGTAGATTATACTCCATCATCAATTGTAATTGAAGAACCAGAGAAAATCACAATTGATAATGATGAAATGACGGGAATTCTAAATGATATGAGTCATATTATACTTTCTATGCATTCCCAAATAAGAAAACTAAATGCCCATATTCATTTCATGAACAAGCAAAACCCAACTGCAAATAAAACCGATGAATCTTCAAAGAAGTCGCAAACAAAAGAAACTAAAAGAAAATAATAATTATACTATATAGTTTATTTATTATAATCATTAATTCAGATGAATATTGAAATTGAAAGAAAGTTCTTATGCAAGAACTTATCAGATTTAAGCAAAATAACTCCTATTAAGTATGAAAGATATTATATCGTTTCAAGATTACCACATCTTTTAGGGTGGGGCTTAACTTTAAACGATGACTAAAAATCCGTCTCGAAGAATTGCGTAATACCCCCTCATTTATAGTGAGGATAGGAATTCATAGGATTTTTAATTTATTTTTATCAATAATGAAATAGAATTAAGAATTCAAAAAAAGTAAGATAAATATGAGTTAAAAAGAAAAGTAATAAACTCAGAACTTACTGCTGAAAAAACAAAAATAAATATTTCAAAAGGTGAATTTGAAGAACTAAAAAAAATTTCAACAAAAAAAATAATGAGGGAAAGTTATCCAATATCTTCTAACCCAAAAATTTCAATTAAAATTTACAAAGGAATATTTGAAGGGTTTATTAGGGTGGAAGTAGAATTTGAATCAGAAACTAATGCAAAATCCTTCATAATTCCTAATTGGTTTGATAAAGAGATTACTGGTACAGCATTATCTAAAGACTCAAGAATGATTTTTCTAAGTGATTCAGAATTTAAAAATATTTTATCTATAATCAATAAAAATTAACTCAAAATCTCTAAAAATAGTAAAATAAGAAGATTACTACTCTTTCATCTCTTTCCATGCAATCTCAAACAATTGTTGAAGTGCTTGTGAGAAAAATGGTGTATTAACCCAAACTCCAATATCATACGCAGGGTAAATATCCTTATCATGAAGTGTCATAAACAATACTTCTTCGCCATCAATAATACAAAATCTAGCTTCAATATCTTCTGTAAATCTAACTTCTGCATATTCTTTAAGGTCTTTAGCAATTTCTTCAGTTTTATCTGTTTTAGCACATGCAATTTTAACTGAAACTCCTCTTTCTTTTAAATCCTCAAATACTCCTCTTAGTGCTTCAACTTTTCTTAAAAAACCTGTTGATGTTGTCATAATGATAACTTCACTCTCAGCACTCTTTACCATAGCTTCCAAATGATTATATAAGTTGTACCTTCCCTTTAAAGCACCGCTCAAATCAGATGGCTCAACAAGTTGAATTCCTTGCTCATGTAATTGCTCTAAATCTTTTAGAATGTCACTATCTCTTAGAGCTTCAAGCTTTTGCATTTTTTCATCAGACTTTTCAGCAACTCTTTTTTTTACTCTGTCAATAACGTCTTTAGGTGAAATTGCAATGTATTTGATTGGTTTGCCAAGTTTTACCATAACAAAACCTTTTTTTTCAAGTGATTCAAGTACATCATAAGTTCTAGATCTTGGAACTACTGCTAAATCACTAAGTTCACCTGCTGTTGCAACTTTCCTGGATAAAAGAGCCGTCCAGATTTTAACTTCGTATAGGTTAAGGCTGAAATACTGCCTTAGCATGTTGAGAAATTCTTCTTTTACTATCATTTTTTTATCTTATTTTATATAATCCTTGTGAGTTTATAAAGTTTTTGTGATTATTATTTACTGCTTAATAACACACCATATTTAGTATGTTTTCAAACAAATATTATTAACTACCACAATGATACTAAAAACTAAAAAACATCTTTTATAAATTTTTGTATTAAAATTGTTGAGTACTAAATAATATTATCTACTAGTAAGTAAATAATTATTGTACAATTATTTGAACTGCTAATATTGAAAGTATTTCATTATTTTCTTTATATTTAACAATAACTGGATATCTCAACTCAGTACATAAAAGATTACTATTTAAATTACATAAATTTCTTTTTTGAGAAAATTCTGCTTCCCTGTTTTGAAGATATAAGCTCATTGGAATCTCAACATAATTAGGGTCTGTAATATATACTAAGAAATTCAAATCTGTATCAGAATTTTCAAAACATTTATCTAGTCTTGTCTGAGTAAATGAGTCCATTGTAATAAATCCATCTGGATCAAAAATACAATCGCTATGCAATAATTTATTAAGTACGAGTTGTGTTTTTAATTTTTTATCATCAATAGAAACACCAGCTTGTGAGAAAACAACTAAAAAAAATACAATTATTGTGCCAGTAGTTATAATAATAGCTAGTGTTTTCATTACTGGAGTCATTGCTTTTTTATTAAACATAAATATTTATTTATATTTTCCATTTAAATATTTTTACTATTATTTGGAAATGATATATTGGGATCATCACAATTTATAATCAGAGCTAAAATTCAAATCGCATTTTTTAAAAAGAATAATAATAATAAAAATCCGGTTGTAAAATGTTGGAGATGTAATATGGGTAAGAATTGGTCGTTTAAGTAAAGTAAACATATTTTTTTCAAATAAATCATTAAATTAATTGAAAGAAGTTTTAATAATAAATAATAGTAATAACTCAATTGAACACAATTGATAAATGAAAATCTAGAACAAAATCTGTTATTTTTAGAATAATTAATCAATTATGTAGTATACATTTATTAATATTAGTTAAGATAAAAAATAAAATCTTATATTGACTATTACCTATAAATAAATTGTATTTTTTATATTTTCAGTCTTATACTTTAATTAGGCTTCATCCGACTGAACATAATTTTTATCAATATACTGAATTCTTAATAAAAA
>CAYLKB010000022.1:0-17742 GCA_964384165.1 uncultured Methanosarcinales archaeon | reverse complement strand
TAGATAATAAATCTAAAAAATAAGAATTAGGGACATATGTCACCTGTCTACACATAAAGAATGCAAAAAGAAAATTTAAAAACCAATATGAGAATTTAGACTTTTTTGTAATGAATGCTATTAACTTAGGTTTTGAAAATGAACTTTTTGACCTCATATTTTGCAGCATGACAATTGTCAACTTTGAACTTATGAAAAACCAAATATTCCATGAAACCAGAAGAGTATTAAAAAATAATAAAAATTTCATATTTAGTGTATATAATGAAAACGCATTAGAAGAAAGAAAAAAAGTATACAATAGAATTTTACCAAATCATACTAAATATTCATGCAATACATTTATTTTTGATAACGGGATTGTCTCAGAACAATACACTCAAAACCAAATAAAAAAATTATGCAATGAAACAGGATTTAAAATTGATGAAATTCATAAAGGCGAAATATTCTATCTTGTAAATGCCAAAAAATCATAAATTCTTAGACATATAAGGCCCATCAAGCAAATACCCATACTTTCTATAATATTCTCTAACTCCAACACCAGATATTATAACCATCTTTTCATATCCATTCTCTTTAGCAATATGCTCAGCCCTTTGCAGTAACTTTGCTCCCCATCCTTTATGCTGATGTTTATCATTTGAAACAGAACCAACAGCCACAGTCTGGCCGTAAACATGAAGTTCTCTAATAAGAGCTGTTTTAGAATTAATCTCAGGTCTAAGTCCAACCTGAGATGGAAATCTAAGTCTGATAAAACCAATCATTGTATCATTCTCATCAACAGCATCTATAAAATAATCAATTCCATTTGAAGATTCATACTCTTCAAACTTTATTTCAAAATTGCCTAATTTATAACCCTGCAATGCCCTTATACCTATCTCTCTTGCTCTAATATCCTTGCTTTCAATATTCTTCTCCTTCATATATCCCTCAACATATTCTCTCAAATTGGAGTTAGTAATACCATCATTAATTTCAGTTGTTGGAATATCTCTTTGAACTCTCATAACTCTAACATATCTTGGAAGAGTCTCATATACATCACCAATAATTTTTGCAGCCTCATAAGTTGTTACTGGCTTAAAAAGACCTCTCTCCCACAACTTATAAAGCGGAGTACCCTTAACAACAAGACAAGGATAAAACTTAAGCATATCTGGTCTAAACTCCTGCATTTCAAATAAATTAATTAAAGACTGCTTATCTTTCTCAAGTGTAGATGCTGGGAGTCCTAGCATCATATGAGCATTAATCTTAAAACACATATCTTTCATAACCTGAAATGCTCTTTTTGTATCATCTAAGTTATGGCCTCTATTTGTCTTTTTCAAACATTCCTCATCAAGAGTCTGGACTCCAACTTCAAATCTAGTACATCCATATTCAAGCATTTCATTGCAATGTTTCTCAAGAGCCCAGTCTGGTTTAGTTTCAATTGTGAGGCCTATAGAACGAATAATTGCTGTCTCATTTCTAGTAATTTCATATTCAAAATTTTTTACATCTCTTCTTTTAACTTCAAGAATTTTTTCATGAATTCTTTTCTGTCTCTCAATTGAAGTAAAATCAGTCTTAACTTCAAAAAAATCATTAAATCTCTCATAATCTATTACTTTAATATTTTCAGAATTTAATTTCAAAAATATATCTCCAAAATCATTTATAGCCTTGTATACATAATTTACAAACTCATCCCTATAATCTTTATCAAGTGAAGGAAAAGTACCACCCATAAAAATAAGTTCTAATTTGTCAGGAAGATGCCCATTAATACAATAATGTTCTAACCTATTGAAAATCTGCAAATATGGGTCGTAATTATTTCTAATAGCTCTAAGCGCTGCAGGCTCTTTTCCAGTATAGCTCTGTGGAGTATCCCCATATGGCGAGTCAGGCCCACCAGGACAATAAATACATTTTCCATGAGGACAAGAATGAGGTTTTGCAAAGAGTGCTACAACTGTAACGCCTGAGAGTTCTCTAATTGGTTTAATATTGAGCAATTTAATAATTTTCTCACGGTTCTTATCATTAGTATTAGCAATAATCTCGGGATTCTTTACAATCTTGCCAATTTTATATTTTTTTGCAAGTTCTGTTTTAATTGAGTTAATTCTAGTTTTAGTCGGATTCTCTTCACTAAGTAAAGTATCTATTAATTCTTCAAAAAAATTATACTTAATTTTATCATTTAAATCCTTATTCATAATATAACTAATATTTAATGTTTTAAAAAACAATTGGCTTATATAATTATAAAAGATTATAATAATAAAATTTATATAAATATATTATTATTATGATATCCATAAAACTAAATTAATAAAAAAAGAATATAAACCTTTATATTCACATAAAAAAAGTTAAAAAATAAAATTATATTAATTTAATTTCTATATTGAGTCCTGATGGTATCTGAATTTTCATAATCATCCTAAGAACTCTTTCATTAATCTCAATATCGATTAGTCTTTTATGAATTCTCATCTCATATCTCTCCTGAGAATACTTTCCTTCACCATCTGGGGATTTCCTAGTAGTAATCTTCAGCTTTTTAGTTGGCATTGGAATTGGCCCTACTAAAGCTACTCCCAATTTATCTGTTATTGTTTTGACTTCTTTTATAAAATCATTTATTTTATCAATATTGTCACCAACTAGCTTAATTCTTGCTTTACTCATTTTTATCTCAAAAAGAGTTTTTAAAATTTAAGCTCTTTCTTTACTAGGTCCATACACTGACCTGCTGCTACAGTTTTACCTGAATCTCTAATAGCAAATCTTGCTAATTGAGGAATATCATCTTTCTTCTCAATTACAACAGGTTTTAATGGTTGGAATTTAACAATTGCAGCATCTCCGTTTCTAATGAAATCTGGATGGTCTGCCATATCACCATTTACTTTCTTTACAATCTCTGTAATTCTACATGAAACCTGAGCTGTGTGAATATGGAAAACTGGTGAATAACCAACTGTAATAACACTTGGATGGTTAAGAACAAATACTTGTCCTGTAAATTCACTTGCTAAAGTTGGAGGTGCACTAACTGTCCCTATTACGTCTCCTTTAGCAATATCTCCTTTATTAAATCCTTTAACTGAAAAACCAACATTAAATCCAGGTGGTGCTTCACTAACTTTTTCGTGGTGCATTTCTACATCCTTAATTTCACCAGCCATACCAGTTCCATTCTTAGCTGGAACAGCAACACACTTTGTATTTGGTTTTAGAATTCCAGTCTCAACTCTTCCAACAGGAACAAGACCAATTCCTTTAATGTTATAAACATCCTGAATTGGAACTCTAAGAGGTAAATTAACTGGTTTTTCTGAAATCTCATACTCATTTAAGTGATCAAGTAGAGTCCCACCTGTCCACCAAGGCATTTTTTCAGATTTCTTAACAACATTTTCACCAACAAGTGAAGCAATTGGAACATATCTTACTGATTTAAAACCAAGTGTTCCTACTAATTTATTAAGTTCAATTTTAACTTCATTAAATCTAGCTTCTGAATATTCTCTCATATCCATTTTATTAACAGCTACAATTAATTGATCAATACCAAAAACTTTAGATAAATAAGCATGTTCTTTTGTCTGAGCATTAACACCATCAGTTGCAGCTACTACAAGAACAGCAGCATCAGCTTGTGATACACCTGTAATCATATTTTTAATAAAATCTGCGTGTCCTGGTGCATCAATAATAGTAAACTCATACTTATCTGACTCGAATTTTTTATGGGAAAGGTCAATAGTAACTCCTCTCTCTCTCTCTTCTTTAAGATTATCCATAACATAAGCAAATTCAAAACCTGCTTTACCAGCCTCAATTGCCTTCTCCTTTAATTTTCTCATTTGTTGCTCATCAACTGTTCCAGCATCAAAAAGCAATCTTCCTACTGTTGTAGATTTTCCATGGTCTACATGACCAATGAATACTACATTAAAATGTTCTTTTTTACTTGCCATTTTTAGACTCAATATTTTTTTGTTATACATAACAATGTATACTAAAAGTAACTCCGTTTGTTTTATAAACATTTCGTCTTCAAATTCAAAATCAATATTAATTTTGCTATAAAAAGTCACAAATAACAACATATAAACACAATAAACAAAAAAATTAAACTACATATAAAGAATTAAACTAATAAAAAAATATTATCTTCACATAAGTCTTTCCTTTTATAATCTCTCACACAATAATCATCCATTGTCAAAAATTTTCTTAAAACAGACTATCTGAAAAAAATTAACTAATAGGATTTAAATCAATATATTGTGCTTAGGCAAAAAATATTAACTTCCAAAAATACAATATAGTTTAGCGGGCAAAGCAAAATGCAGAGACCGCAAAAGGAAAAACTTATGTAGGCGACTATAAAAATTATAAATTTAATATTTCTAACCCATAATAAATATCTAAATAAAATAAAAAAATAAATATTTAAAAAGAAAAAAACATAGTTATATTTATGTTTATAACTAAAATAAATTTTAATTTTGAAAATATAAATGATAATGAATATTTAAAAAAACTAATTTATTTTAAAATAAATGAAATAAAATTTAGTAAAAAAATTATTTTTATTACTGGTGAAAATGGAATAGGAAAAACTACATTACTAGAAACATTAGCATATAATTTTAATCTAAATAAATTTGGAGGTTCAAATAATTTTATTTTAAATGAAGATAATGAACCTGAATTATATAAATATTCTAAGATATCTAAAACATTATCAAAACCAAAAGATGCATTCTTTTTCAGGTCTGACACTTTTTTTAATCTTGAAAATGATTTAATAAAATATAATTGTCCCGCTAACGATTATTCCGGCAGTAAAAGTTTTAAAAAACAATCTCATGGCGAATCATTCATGTCATTTTTTAAAAATAGAGTTGGAAAAAATGGCATATATTTTTTTGACGAGCCAGAAACTGCACTCTCATTTGATAATCAAATTTTATTTATATTTATGCTTAAACAATTTGAAAATGATAATAACCAGATATTTATTATAACACACTCCCCAGTATTATTATCATATCCAAATGCACAAATAATAGAAATAGAAAATAAATCAATAAATAACTTGCAATTTGAAGATACAAAACAATATTTAAATTTAAAAAATTTTTTAGAAAACTATAAAAGTTATCAAAAACAAATTTTAAAATTCTCATAATTATATATAACATTAAAAAAAATAGATTAATTAAATACAATCTCTGTTCAAAATATCATTTTTCTAATGGTGTCAATTCAAGCTATTATGAATTTATATTATGGCTCTCATTTTAAAGACACCATTTGACTTTCCTTAGGCAAAGTCTAAATACAACAAAATTTTTAAATAATATTTCCTAAAAGAGATGAACCTACATATGTAAAAAAACCAATGCCAATTACAATAACTATTGCATATTTTGTCATTGCACTTATCAAACCAACACCAATTTGATATTTAGTATTTATAGGGTCCTCACCATTCTCAAGATTTGTAATAATATAATACAAAAGAGCAATTAAAATAACCATATATACTCCTACAATACTCTGAAACAAATAAGTCGGTATGCTCTCACCAAGACTAAATCCACCAAGACCTGCAGCATTTCCATTTTGTGCTGCAAATTGCTCTTGAGCATCGGAAAGTTTTCCCATTATTAATGTAACAAGTGAAACAATTGAAATAACAACACCCGAAATCAAAGAAGCTAAAAATGAGGCTTGACCTTTCATACTTGAAATACTCTCAGCTAGCAAATCTTTCATTCTTTCATTACTCATATGTATTTCACTTAAATATCTAGACAAATCTATCAATGTTTTTGCCGTAATTTCTGGACCTTTCTCAATTGCCCTAATTACTATTTTCATACTACTTATAACAAGCTCTGAAGGATATTCATTTACAGCACCTCTTTTCTTATCAAATATTGCTTTCTCTACACCCATACCATTAAACTTAATATTTGAATCAATTGTTGAAAAAAATCTACCAGCCTCAGTACTTCTCATACTCTCTGACACCACACCAAAAGCTAGCTCTGATGAAATACCTTCATTTATCCTATTTCCAAGTTGAAAAGCAGCAGAAGGAAATTGCAATTCTAAAGCTTTTGTTCTATCTCTTAAATGGATTAAAGATTTATATCTAAGCTTAAAATAATATCCAAAACCAAAAGCAAATGATAAAGGAATAAATAAACTTAGCAAACTTGGATAAAATCCATAAGGCCCATAATCATAAATACTTGTCTCTCCTTCAATTTCCTTAAACTCTTGAAATACTCCAAATGGCGAACCAGGATCAAAAAAATTACCAAGTACAATATTAATATCAGATTCCAAACCCGAATAATGAATCATCATTGGAGACAATCCAATAAAAAGAAAGAATATAAATACCCCAATTGCAGGAACTTTAGGAGATAAAAGCAAAGTAAAATTCTTAGAAAATTTAATTGGAACTTTTTGTTCATCTGATAAAGATTTTAAACTTGGCAATTTAATAGAATTAACAGAAGAAGGCCTATTAAATACTATTTGAAAACCAAAATATGTAACTAAAACTGGAATCATTATATTATATAAAAGAAAAACAATTTCCATAGTAGATTTAGGGTCACCAAATGAAGCAGCAAGAGGTAAAATTATTAATCCTAAAACAGGAAGAACAACTCCAAGCATATTAAATGTTGAAACTTTCCCTCTTAACTCTTGAGCAAAATGAAGCATTTTCTCATAATTTCCCTGTAATATTGTATCAAGAGACTTATCAAGTAATGAAATTCTTCTAAATTCCTCAGATTCAAAAAGTGAAGATTCAATTAAATATATTGCTTCTAAAAATTCTAGATTCTCTTCTCTATAATCTTCCAAATAATCATCAAATGCCTTTTTAATATTTGGGTACTTTGCATTCTCAAGTTGCCACAAAAGTCTCTTAAAATCTAATGATAAAGGAGGACTTAAATAATTAGCAGCAAAAGTTACAGCAAGTTCAAAGTTTGAATTGAATCTCATAAAAGCCACAATATAAAATACAGCCACAATAATTTCATCATTTGCTTTAGCTTTTGTTTTCTTTTCAAGCATCGAAGGAATTGATTGCATAATAAGATAAGCCATCATTCCAAGAAGTAATAGACCAATACCAACAGCCATATACTCAGTAAGTACAATTACAAAAAGCGACATAATAACTATAATTGTAGAAATAAGAATTGAAGCACTAATAACACCATCAGCATTACAACTTGCATGTGAACGATAAAGCATGGCATTAATTTTCGCAGCATTTTTTTTATCTTGTTTAAGGTTAAGTATTTTTTGAGATAAATTGCAAAGTTTTTCATACATGTTTATAGTTAATGGCAAAGTTTCAATTCTAAATTGCTCATAATCCGCAGAATTATTATATTCATCAAATTTTTCACCATGAGATAAATTATTTAAAGTTTTTTCATCAAGTTCTTTTTTCAATTTCTCTTCAAAACTTTTTAAAAATAATTCCTTTTCATCCATATACCTAAATAAGAATTCAAATGAAACTAATATAAAATTATAATACTACTATTTAGTTATTGCATTATAATATAATTATAATATTTAAATATTAAATTATGAATATGCAAATTATCAAAAAATTAAATCATGCTAAGTTTTTGACAGTTATAGCAATTATGCTTATATTTTCTGCATGTGGTGGAGGGGGAGGGTCTAATAATACTGGAGATACCAATGGAGATGGAAAGCTATTACACGAAATATATAGCCCATATGGACAAAAATTAGCAAGTGAAGAAGATGATTACAATACTGCAATTTCTACCACATTAAGTAAAACAGTTATCGTAACAAAATATAAAGAATTTGGAGAAAAATATGACCCATCAAGTCTTGGAATACAAGCAGAACCTTATTGCAGAATAGGCGGAGACTACATATTATATGTAGAGAATGACCCAAAAGTAGTTGGAAAATATACTCATACAAATACATTATTTGAATGTAAAACTCTACAAGACTTATTTTCAAAAATTAAAATTCCAAGTGGTTGGGAAAATGATAATTTAATATTATACTGCAATGATGGTAATCTCATTAATTTTGAAAACATCAACATGGATTTTCTTACAACAAAAGTGAACAACTATAAAGTATGCATTCTAAAAAACTATGATGAAATTTATGAAAACACCATTATTTATGGTTTAGATGTAGGTAACCCTCAAGTTGACACTAACGAGAATTATTTCTTTTCAGAAAGCACTAAAAAAAGTCCAGTGCTAAAAGACTTAAAATATTTATCAGGAGATACCTCAGGCACAATGGAGTACCAATTATCAAACATTGAAGACTCAGACCCTGCAGCAAATAAAAGATATTATTTTAGATACGATAATACTGATAAATATTTTAACCTAGCCAATACAGCAAAAGAATTAACTATAGATTTTTACTCAATATTCCCAAAAGGATATTACGCTGACATAGAATTATCAAGAATTGCCCTTTTTAGAAGCTTCTCTTCAGGAAGCAAAGTTTTTGGATATGAAAAAGTAACATCAAATGTAATAAGTGGTTCAAGTTCATACAAACCATTTTATACCATAACAAAACCTCTTGGACTAACTCAAGAGAATTGTATGCAAATGCTCGCATTCCACAATCCCTCAACTTCTATTGGTTCAGGTACTAAAATCACTTGCGCATCAGATGGCAATGTTATGCTAAACACAGAAGCTATAGATGGAGCTTATGGCAAAGGTTCATCAATCTCATTATTTAAGAATATAATTTTAGGACTTCTAGACGATGACAATATAGATACTCCTAAATTGAAATGTCAACTTCCATGGGGAGGATATATAAGCGAAGGTGAGAGCATAACTGCATATAAATCAGATAATGGTTGTGGAAGTTGCCTTAAAGAAACAAGAACTTGTACTGGCGGGACTCTTTCAGGAACATACACACATCAAAATTGTAATGTAATTATTTGCCAAGACATTTGTGAGAGTGAACAAAAAATTTGGAGATATGGCGTAGCTACTTGTAATGGCTTGACAACAAAAGGAAACTTAAGTGATATAATTGTAATAGATGGTAGCTCTACAAATGCAGAAGGCCAAGCTTGGTTTAATTGTACAACATCAGGTTGGGTAGAACTAAATCAAACATGCAAATTAACATCATAAAATGAATATATTAAATTCAAACAAAAAAGGAATTGAACTATCATTGCAAACAATAATTATTTTTATAATAATAATTTTTGTATTCTTGATAATGATAATATTCTTTGTTTCCAATCATTTTGAATTTACAAATATTTTATGGAATGCTGGAAATGAAACAATAAATCAATTTGACTAAAAATATAACTAGGCAAATTACCCATCACATATATAAAACATAAACTCTTACTTAATAATATGAAAAACAAAAATAACATTTTTAAAAAAACTTGTTGCAAATGCGGAGCAAAAGAAGATTATTTAATCGAATCTATATGCACTAAATGTTATTCTATTGAAAACCCACCTATAAAGGAAATAAAACCTCCGAATCTAAAAATATGTAATATGTGCCAAAAGATACACTATCAAAGCGGACTTTTCTCAATTTATGAAATTGAAAGCATGATGCCAAATATTGTAAAAAAAAACATATCACTTAATAAAAATTATAATTTAGAAGAAATAAACATAGAGAATTTTGAAATAAACGGCCACAAACTTATGTTTGACATCAAAATTAAAACTAAAATCATTAAATAAAATAAATAATTATAAAAAAAATAATAAATATAATAATAAAAAAAATAATATAAAAATTATAATTAATTTATTCTACGGGAACATTAGAAATTTGAACTTGACCACCTATAAAATTAATATAAGCAGTATTCTTTCCATCTTCAAAACCAACAATAGCCACATAACCTGGAAAATCCTGTCCAGAAAGCACTATTCCTGAGTCTTCACTATTAACAATATAACAAAGTTCAGGCTTGCTCATTCCCGATACTCTATTATAACAATCTTCTGCAAGATTCCTCACTTCCTCAGACGAGACTACTGACATTGAAATCAACTTTTCATCTGATGCCACTTTTCCAGTCTTTTCTACTTGTCCTTCAGAATTTGACAAAATATTATTTGAAATTACCAATATTGAACTGCCTACAGCAAGTATGACAATAAAAGTAATTACTAATCTAAATGTTATATCCATTTTTTTTATCTACAATCAATTGCAATCATTTCTCCTGTTTTTTCCATAAAGCAAGTATATTCAGTTGTTATATTTAATTCTTCAAACATAACACCCCCCCCCTCAACTTCACAATCAGTTCTTTCGCACATAACCATATCCCCTCGCAAAAAAGTACAAAATTCTCTGCCATCATATTCTATTCTCTGTCCAGACCTATACTCAAATTCAAATGTATTGCTAATAAATGGGTCTTTGCAATAATGATTAATATTGATTATAAAACCTGACAACCCTTCTTTAATTGCTGCCAATTCTTCTTCTTGACTATAAGCTGTAAATTTATCATAAAGAATATAAACTCCAGTCATAATAAGCAAAATTGAAAAAAGAAAAATAATAGCTTGATTCATATGCTATTAACTTAAATTATGCCGTAATTTGACTAAGCTTATCATCAAACTTATATAAATTTGGCCATGCAAGCGGGTCACTTGAGTCAACACAAGCTCCACCAGAATAATCAAAAGCTTCTGTATATTTAGTTTGTGCAACATCAGCAGTTAATTGGCCAGCACCAATTAATTTATTATAATGGTTCTTAGTTAACTCCAAGCACTGATTCATATCAAGTTTTACACCACAAGTACATTCATCTTCTAATGGACAATAAATTCTATCCTCACATAAAATTCTCGCTTTATTATCATCCTCATCTTCAAGCTTATTACCATTTAAGTCAAGCTTAAAATAAGTTGTACAAAACTCTATTTGGTCTTCAATTCTACAATCATTTGATTTTGCTTTTGAACATGCTGATGAACAAGCCTGTTTAGCATTTTCCTGTTCTTGTACAGCTTTCAACTGTCCTTCTTGTTCAGATACTCCTCCTGAAAACATTTTCAGAAGCACCATAGCTACTGCCAATACCACGAAAAGCGCAACGAAAATTTCAATTGGCTTTTCTGAACCTTTCTTAATGTTAAAAAGTTTCATAATATAGTTTTCAAGTTAAAAACATTTAATAATTTTGTAATTCCTAAATAGTTAATATTAACCAAAAATTAATAATTTCTTATTAACAGGGTCGCACTCAGCACGAATAATTTTAGGAGTATCAATAGGGTCAGGATTCATTACAAGTTCATCCCCAATTCCACAACTAGCCCCCTCATAAGCTATCTCATTACACATTTTCCACCTTTTAATCCTATCAAAATATAAATCCTTCGTGAGTTCCCCTTCTTCATCTATAAAAAACGATGCATTTTTAGCAATATCTCCAAATCCACAAGATTTCCAAAATTCTAAAGAATCAACTATTGTCTCATTTATAGTTTTTCCTTTTATTCTTCTTTCTTCATCTGTGAAAAAACTCTTCAATGAATCATAAAACTCGGAATAATCAACACCTAATACAAATGATAAAAGCAAAGTACCAAGAGCAAGAGATATTGCAAACCACACTACTACTTCTAAACTGAATTCCATATTTTAATTATTGACCCTGATTATTATCAAAACCCACAGAACGCTGCCTATTAGAAGTTCGCTCTTCAGTAACATCATTTTGCTGAGTCTGATACTCTTGCTGACCTACATAACCTCCATTTTGCTGATTTGAATTTGATGAAGACCTAGTTGATACAGAAGGTCCAAAATCATCTTCTTGAGAACCATTTTGTCCTTGAGAGTAATTAACTTCTTTTTCTTCCACAACATAATTACCGCCATCTCTTCTTTCCTTCTCTTTTAGAATATCAACAATTTCTTCAAGTAAACCAACAGTCCCTTTAAGCAACTCAAAAACAGCATTATTTTTTTCAAAATATATATTCATTCTTTTTTTATCAGTCTCATAAGTATTCATAAATGTAGTAAGTTTCCTATCAGATGCCATTAACTGCTGATACAATTTATTATTCATAGTACCGATATTTCCTAAAATTGAATCAAACTTGCCTTCAAACTCAGGACCTAGTCCCCCACCAGATTTTCCTTCAATTTGTTTATTTAAAGTTTCAACAGTGGTAGCCAGTATTTTCATATTCTCAAAAAGATCTTCATTCTGATTTTTAGAACCCATATTCAATCCCATAAAAAATAATCAAAATGCTAAAATTTAAATTTTAGTACTTATTGGTCAGGAACAAAAGTAAATAAATCCCATATTAAAGTATTGTGCTCTGCAGAAATTCTTAACTTCTAAGAACAAGATATAGCTTAGTAGGCAAAGCGAGTGGAGAGGACGCAAAAGGAAAAACTTTTGTAGATGATTATACAATTTACCAACATTTAATATTCAGTCAAATTATTTAATATCTAACACATAATTATAAATTTTCAGTCTCAAATTATTTAATATCTAACACATAATTATAAATTTTCAGTCTCAAATTGTTTTAACATACCATCATATTCATCAAAGAATTTATTAAAATCTATCCACGTTTTTTTGTTAAATTTCTTTTTTGCAAGAAGAACAACTCTTGAAGGCAAATGTTCTGATACAAACTCATAATCATCTAGATATTTCAAAATTTCATAAGACCATTCCCTAATTTCATCACTTTTAGGCATATTATCTAGAGACAATCTCTCTCTTGAAGCCCCAACATACATATAACCTTTTATTTCAATAAAATCAGGGTCTGCCATTTTTATTAGTTCAGAATATCCTTTCTCATCACACATATTAACACCTTTTACACAAGTAAGTCTAACAGCAGTCCTATCTTTTCTTTTAGCCATATAATCAAGACTAAGTAAAAATCTCTCCCAATAATCTGAAAATAAAGGTTTATCTAATTCCTTAAGCAATTTCTTATTAGGTGCATCTATACTAATATAGAGTTGAGTAATAGGCAACAAATTTTTTATAGCATCTGGATATTGTGCATTAGTTACCAAAAAAGTTGAAATCCTTCTACTATGAAAAGATTTTATCATTTCATTAATTTTAGGATATATAATTGGCTCTCCTGTAAGAGACAATGCTACATGTTCAACAGTCCTACTTTGCTCATATAAATGTCTTGAAGTCTTTGGATTTCCCTTAAAACCCTCCAGTAATTTAATCTGAGCTTTTAAAGAATTATCTATAATAAAATCAGGTTCATCATATTCCCATTGCCAGTCTTTAGAAACAGGCGCCTTATAATCTCTCCAACAAAAACTACACCTATTAGCACAAGATATGCTAGTAGTCATCTGCATGCACTTATGAGATTTTATTCCATAAAATTTTAATTTATAACAACCACCCTCCCCTCTAAGAGTATTTTTAGTCCATCCACAAGTTTTAACAGCACTATGCGAACCAACTATTTTATAACCCTGATTCTCTAAAATTTCTTTTGTCTTAGGAGTTAACATAATAAATAATAATTAAATATAATTTATAAAATTAAAGTTTTACTCTCCTCAACTCCAAAACCACTAAATATTCTATTAACTTCATTTTGAAATATTAATTTAAATTCTCCAAAATTATAATTTAGACCATCGTTATTATATAACCAATACAAATTATCACAATCCATAAATAAAGGTCTTTTAGATTCTTTTACATGTTTGTTAATTATAAAACACATTTCATCAACTAGACCACTATTATCAAAATTAACTAAAACATTATTAAATATCCTATAATCTCGTAAATTTGTAAATCTTAAAAATCTTCTCATCTCCCAAGAAAAACTCCCCGCATTTTCCCATGGAATTATAATTTTAAGAGTATCTTCAAGCTTAGGAAGTAATTCCTGAGAAGTATTTATAAAACCTGTCAATAAAGTTCTAGCAAAATTCTTACTACCCCTACATTCACTCTTTAATGTCATTTCTCTATTAACATCAAGACAATTCTCAAAATCATACAATAAATATTCTTGAGCCAAACTCAAATATTCAATAACTTCATCTCTTGATATTTGAGAAATATATCTTCTTAGATTTAAATACTTTTCAAATTTTCTAACTTCATATTCTTTTTTCTCAAAATGTTTTAATCTACATCTTTTTGATAATTGATTACCAAGAATTCCACTTGAATGAGAATAATCTATCTCAGGCCGATTATTAGACACTTCATCTATATCACTTATATGTTCTAAATACTCAATAGTTACATCTAATAAATCTTGCGGATTTAATCTCATATAAAAATTAAAGAATATAAATTATATTTAAATTTATTCCATATATGCTTTTTGAATAACAACTGGCTGAGCAGGCATATCCCTAGCTCCAGTTTTAACTACAGATATAGTATCAACTACATCCATACCTTCAACAACAACTCCAAATACAGGATGTTTAGAACTCAGAGGTTGTTTATCATAATCAAGAGGCGTATTATTTACTACATTGATAAAAAACTGACTACCACCAGAATTAGGACCAGAGTTAGCCATTGAAATAGTGCCCCTAACATTAGAAAATCCTTTAACAAATTCATCATCAATTGCATAGCCAGGACCACCAGTCCCCCACCGATTAACCATAGAATCATTCTTAGTTAATGGGTCTCCACCTTGTATCATGAAATTCTTAATAACTCTATGAAACTTAGTTCCATCATAATAACCACTTTCAACCAACTTCTTAAAATTTCCCGCAGTAACGGGAGTCTCATTCAGATATAATTTAATTTTAACTACACCATAATTGGTTTCAAGAACTGCTGTATCTGTTATTTTATTTTCCATATTTTTTTCCAATTTGCTATAAGTCCCAGCCATAATTGACAACAAGACAATAATTAGCAAAATATTAACTGCTATTAATATAAAAGATATTATCTTATACTTATTAGCTTTTTCCATCATCAAAAGAAAACTTATGGCCCAACAAATCCACATTTAGGGCATTTATATTCCTTAGATAGTTCTCTAGCTTTCCTGCTTCTTGAAATCTCAACTTCTAAGCAACTAGGACATTTGAAAGTAATGTTAGCTGGTTCATTAACCAGTTTTGTTCCATAATCATCATATTTAGCTTCTGTCATATAAAAAATAAATCTCAAATCCTTTATAAAATTAACCAAATCCAAAACAAAAAAAAAAGCAAATCTTTTAAAAGAAAAATAAATACCAATAATTATATCTGAAATACTATAAGATAAAGTCACATTACAAAGATGTTATTCAAAACTTTCATCCAATAGTAACTTTATAAGATATAACATATTGCCAAGATCGCATAACTCGGTATTGCGCTACACTGCTAATGTAGTTCCTTCGGAATTCTGGGTTCAAATCCCAGTCTTGGCGTCTCTAGGGGGCAAATCTGCTCCCTCACAAATTTCTAATCAACAGCAAATTTCTCAAAATTTACAAAATTTTACGCCAAAAAATCAAAATTTTATAGAATTAAAAAGTATATACTTTAAGACAAAAAATGAATATAAAGTATATACTTTAAAAAAGTTCACTCGAACTTACGCAGTATCTGTTTTTAACTGTCTAACTAAATTGTTTGAAGAGATTGGTGTAAATACAATTGAAGAGATTAAAAATGCTATTGCTCTTGAAAAAATTAACAAAAGACAAGGAGGAGTTGCTATTAGAGTATGGCTTAACTACTTAGAAGAGTTTGAAATACTTGACTTTGATATAATTGAAAATATAAGAAAAAGGATTAAAATTCACAATGAAACTCACATTGATACATATATTCCTACCTTTTTAGATATTAAAACTTCAGTTAAAGAAGTCTCAAAATATGATAGATTACATTATTTATTATATAGATTCTATATTGAAACAACTGCTAGAACAACAGAAGTTAAACATTTCTTTGAGAATTTTGATGAAAAGAACATTGAAATACATGAAAATGGCATAGTTACTTACAACAATTTCTATCTAAGAGGTCATAAATCATCTTATTATTTGTTCTTTACATTAGAATTATATAATGAATTAAAAGAATATATTGGGAAATATGATAAAAAATATTTCAACAGGTTCATAAACTATACACAAGAGAATAAGAAAATTGTTCATTTGAAGTATCTAAGAAAGTATTCATTTACTTTAATGGTTAAAGCAGGAGTTTCAATTGAAATTGCAAACTTCATCTCAGGAAGATCAACTTCTAAAAATGTAGGAATGACCCATTATCTAAATAAAAAAGAGATAGCACTAAAAGAGTATGAGAAAGTATTAGAGGCGATTAGAGTTTAAATTTAAGGACTTTTTTGAGGTTTTCATACAAAGGAGGTCTAGTTTTGAGACATTTTTCTCATTATTTTATCTGTAAAGAGCTAAAAATAAGACTTTTACATTTTGCAAAGTGTTAAAAATAATTAAAATTTAGAATTATTATGAAAACCACAAGATATGTAGAATTTGAATCAGAAAAGAATGGAAGATTTCTTTTAGGTGACAAATTTGAGACTTTTAGAGTCTCAGCTAAAGGAATCAAAGTTGAGTTATTAAAAAAGAAATTTTTAGAATGCGCAATTATTGGTAAAAGTGCAACAGGATATTATTTGCTAGATTTCTAAAATTTATTTATAAATTCTTATTCCAAACTCTTTTTCTATTTGCTCATTAAACAAATACAAATCTTTATCATTTGAAAGAATTGCAACATTAGGATTAGATTTTTTAAGTTCTATTGCATCAGAGAGTAATCTTAAATCTCCTTGTTCAGGCAAAAGTCCTTTTCTATCCTCAAATTCTAAAAATTTATTCAAACTCCAAATTATCATACTTTTTCTTATAAATCTTATCATGATGTTCATAGTCAACAAAATAAACAGTTCCATCATCATCAAAAAACAAAATTACATAAGAGTCATTAACATGAACTCTTTTATATTTTTTTAAATCATATCTTAAATTTTTATAATGATCTAAATTAATACATGCCATAATTTCATTTCTCTTTTTTAAAATATTCTGCAATTCTTTACCTTTTAATTTGCTAAGAGCTTTTTTGAAAAAGTTACTATATTTTCTTTTTCTCATTCTAATTTAGCTCTCTTTTCAAGCTCTTTATCAAATTCATCGGCTTCTTCATCAGATAAAAAAGTATTAGCATCTTTACTATTTAATTTTTCTAAATATTCATTTCTAACTTCATATTGCTCATAAATTTTTTCTCTAGCAGCATCACGAATAAATTCTTGCAAATTTAAATATCCATGTTTTTTAGCATAATTTCTAGCATCATCTAAAAAATCTTCTGAAACTCTTATATTAATTTGTGTAGTCATAATATTATATGGTATCATATAATATTTAAAGTTATCGTTTTTATTAGGAATTATTTCAATCTAAAAGAATATTTAATCTCAATTGTAACTAACACGTATTCTTTTAACTTCAATAGAATTTTCTTCACTAGGTGCTTTATATATTATAAATTCAGTAATTTCATCCTTAATTGTTAAATCTTTCATTTTTATATCCTAAAATATTCTTGATTAGATTATTTAAGCTCCGTTCGGAGTTAAGTAATATTTAACAAATATTTCTTAATCTGAAT
>CAYLKB010000021.1:0-18648 GCA_964384165.1 uncultured Methanosarcinales archaeon | reverse complement strand
GCTTTTTGGTTTTTTTTTTTGTTCAAAATCTGCCATTTTATAAATATTATTTATTTGGTGTATTTGCACTAATCATTTGAAGTTCAAGTTCTGAAAGTTCTTCAATTAACTTGAAAATATGCCTATTAACATCTCTTAATTGTTTCATTTCTGCATCTTTTTCTGCAATCTTCTCCTTCATAAGATATATTTCAAGTTCACTGCTATGCAATTTTTCTTTTAAATCTTTAACATCCTTTGTATTTCGTCTTAATTCTGTTAATAATGATTCAACTTCATAATTCTTTTCTTGAAATTTAATTATCTCATTTTTAAGCTCCTTAATTTCAGACTTAATATCTAGTATTTCTTTCTCAGAGATTTTACTAGAATTTATATTGGAATAATGTTTTTTTACCTCATCCATATGCTGTTTTAAGTTATTTGACAAATGTTCAACTTCAAGAGAGAGTGTTTTATGTTTTTTCATAAAATCATCATAATTTTCACTAATCTTTGTTGCGATAAAATTCATATCGGTTCTTACTCTGCCAAATGCATCCTTTATTTTATTTAATTCGTAAGAAATATTCATATATTTTTGCTAATATTTATACCTTATAAATCAATGGAATTATTAAATAGTAGTATCTAAAAATTATTTAGTAAAGAATTTTTGTAATAAGCCAATTGAAAATTACTATTTCTGAAATAAATAAAACTATTTTAAATAATAAATTCATTGTTCTAAAAATACTATCTTCATCAGTAAGTGAAATATATATGGCTGATAAATTCAAAAAGAATGAGAATATTATAAATGACCCCCCCCACTTATAGTTTTGCAAAAGCAGAAGAAAAACGGCAATTACAAAAAGTAAAAAAGCACTAAGTAATATGCTAGGCCTGATAATTCCTCCCTCAATAAAATTTTTTTTTGAGAAATCTTCTTTTGTAAACTTAAATATCCGGGAATCTTTACTTCTAATTTTTGTCTTATTCATATTTATAACTATAAATAATTTTGTTTATAAATATTTATCATTCCTATTATGTTATAAATTATTTCTTTTCTATTATTAAAAATATTTTTGATAAAGTTATACAAGTATTAATATAAGAATAATCTAATAAGAAAACAGATAAAATCATATTAATAATTCACACAAATTAAATAATACAAAACGTTATTAGACATCATTATAGATATTAAATAATATATTGTTTCAAGATTACCCAGTCCTTTAGGGTGGGGCTTAACTTTAAACGATAACTAAAAAGCCGTCTCGAAGAATTGCGTAATACTCCATCATTTATCGTGGGGATAGCAATTCTTAGGATTTTTAATTTATATATAACATAATTATTTTTGTGGTAGACTTATAAATAAAAATTGATATACAAAATTCAATAAATAATATCTCATATCTTTATACATATGTTATTTCTTTAAAATCAAATTTATTCTCATTTATAAATAAATGAATAAACTTTATCCAATTTATTCCATAATATATAAATAAACGAATTTTTTTGGATAAAAAAATTGGCATAAATATAAAAGAAAAAATTGGGTACATAATTTCTGAAAAATGAGTAAAATAAAAAAAATTACTACATTAACTTCAGAAAAAGTAAATATTGCACTTGAAATGCATTCAAGTGAGTTTTTAAGATTAAATGGAAATTTGTCGAATATTCATATTTTCTCAGAAAATACACTATCATATCCAACAAAACTTGTCCAAAGAGGTAAAAAAGAATCTACAAAATACTTTCTTTTACCAAGAGAGTTAAGAAAAGACATTCTACCTGACAATGATGTGAGATGTAATAAAATAGAAACTGAAAATAAAAATCTTTTCATATTTGAATTGGATAAATCAAAAATAAATTTAAAAAATAAAATTGATGGAAGGGATACTAATGATATAAACTCAAAAAAATAATATTGTTTTAAGTAAAACCCTATCATTTTATAAATTGTCCTTAATTACTTTCATTTAGTATATGCATAACCTGCATGTGCAAAATTATACAAATGGGACTCAAAATTGTGATGGGAACTAAATCAGGAAAGACTTTTCAAAAAGAACTTTCCGATACAGAAGCTGAGGCTCTGCATTCAAGAGTGCTCGGGGAAGAACTTGACGGAAATCTGTTAGGTTATTCCGGAGCGAAATTTGTTATTACTGGTGGAAGTGACTCAGAAGGATTTCCAATGAGAAAAGATTTGCCAGGCACGCAGAGAAAAAAAATAATGATTACAAAAGGCCTTGGTTTTAAAGGAAAACTTAGGGGAAAAAGATTTGGAGGATTAAGAGTAAAAAAAACAGTATCTGGAAACACTGTTTCTAAAAAAACTCATCAGCTAAACTTAAAAGTTGTTAAAGGAGACTCTATCATTGAGAAAGCATTTGCTCCTGCAGAAGCTCCAAAAGAAGAGTAATCTTAATAATATTTATTTAGTTATTTATTTATTTATTTTTTTTTTTTTCAAAAATCTAATAACCTCTACAAGAGAACACATTTTCTCAACATCAAATGTTATTCATCATTATCTACAAAATCATTTGGCCTATTAATCAAATCTTCTTCAAGTTTTGTCCCTGGTTTAAGACAAACTCCTGTAATATGGGGATTTGTTGATATAAGGATACACTCAAGACCTTTTCCACATTTTATTTCTGAATATGGAGTTTTACATGTTTCTCCTTCTCCTGCAATTATTTCTGAGTTTTTATCAAGTGCCAAATCATCAATTGATGTTATGCTCAATTTAGGCAATAGTAATACAATACTTATAAAAAACAAAACTATTGCAAATAATAAAAACTTATTCATATTTTATTACAAACTTCTACATTTATAAATATTTATCACTTTTAATAAATAGGGTAAATGAAAACAGCAGTATTATTTTCTGGTGGAAAAGATTCAAATTTCACATTATGGATGTTAAAAGAATTTGGTTTAAATCCAGTATGTCTTATTAATATCATATCCAAAAATAATCATAGTTATATGTTTCAAAGTGCAGGTAACAATGTATTAAAATATCAATCTATGGTACTTAATTTGCCACTTTTAACCTTTAATACAATTGGAATAAAAGAACTAGAATTATATGACCTTGAGCAAGCAATAATAAAAGCTAAAAAAAAATATGATATTGAAGCAGTAGCTACAGGAGCCATAGAATCAGTATACCAAAACTCAAGAATTCAAGAAATATGTCACAAATTAGAATTAGAATGCTTTAATCCTTTATGGCAAATTAATTCTGACGAATATTTAAATTTATTTATTAAAAATAATTTTAAGATAATCATAGTTGGTATATATTCATATCCATTAACAAAAAAATATCTTTCAAGAATCTTGAGCAATGAATTACTACAAGAATTTAAAGATTTAAGTCATAAATGTCAATTCAGTTTAATAGGTGAAGGTGGTGAGTTTGAAACTCTTGTAATCGACTCGCCTTTATATGAAAAGCAAATAAAAATAATTAAAACTAATATTGAAGAAGAATCTATAAACTCAGCAACTTTAAATATTCTCGATGTAAAATTAATGTCAAAATGAAAATCCTCATAATAAGCACATGCAATTTAAAAATACATGAACTTGAATTTGTAAGGCCAATTCATGACATAATAAAATATCACAATAAAAAAAACAAAATTACTTGTGAAATTAAAATTATCAATTTTAAAGACATAGGTAATTTTAATGATATATCTTTATATAAAAAAGTAATTATTACTGGCACAGCCCTTAAAGACAATGAATTCTTAAATCATATAAAAAAATTTGAATTCATTAAGAAATCAAATTCTAGCATTCTGGGAATATGTGCAGGGTTCCAAATTATATGTCTTCTTTTCAAATCTAAAATTATTAAATGTCAAGAAATAGGATTTATTGATGAAGTAATAAAAATTAACAATGACCCTATATTAAAAGATGTCAATTTAAACTCAGCCTTTGGTCTTCATCAAAACTCTGCATCTATACCAAAAGAATTCAAGATAATTGCAAAAAACAAGAATTCTGCGCAAATAATTAAAAATGATAAGATTTATGCAGTGCTCTTTCACCCAGAAGTCAGGCAAAAAAAGATGATTGAAAACTTTTTTAATCTTTAATGTCTAAATATATTGATTCTAAACTCTAATTTTAATCCCTCATCATTCCCATTTTGAAGCTATTTCTTGAAAGTCAAATGGTGTCAAATATATCAGAGCCAAATTATAACTTCATATTAAAAAGGCTCAGAGGATGTTGTGCTAGCATAGTTTCACGTAGCGACCAAGAGTTTTATGAAGAAAAATTGTCTGGAGTCTTAATATAGAGAAATTTATAATTGCTAGAAAGACCGCCAATAATAAAATGATATTCCGAGACAGAGCCCATTTTGAGGCTCTGTCCAGAAATTAAAAATGGTGTCAAATATATGAGAGCCATTCAATAAATTCATAGTAAAAAGACCCAAGGGATGTCCCTTACGGGGATGTGACGTGCTAGCGCAGTCTTGCGCGACATCCAAGAATTCATTTATGAATTATTGAGAGTCTTTTTTTATATAACTTCATAATTGCTGGAATCGACACCATTAGAAAAAATAATTTCTGGACTAAGCCCATTTTGACAAACTTTTATAAATTATAATTCAATTATATATATTATGTTCTATAAATACAAACTAAAAGATTACGTTGATTTAAGTCCTGAACTTTTTGAAGGCAACCTTAATGAAGCAGTAAAAGAGCAACTTTCAAGAAATTACTGTGATAAAACTACTGAAGATTTTGGTCTTGTTATCAGTGTTGTAAGTGTTGATAGCATAGGAGAGGGATTTAAACTTCCAGAAGACCCATCAAGGCACTATGTTGTTGAATTCACAATAATTACATACAAACCAACTCTTCATGAAGTTGTTGATGGAGAAATTAGCAGTGTTACTAACTTTGGTGTTTTCGTAAGTCTTGGTGTAATTGATGGTTTAGTACATTTATCACAAAGCATGACAGACCAAGTTTCATTTAGCAAAACTGGAGTAATTCAAGGTTCTCAAACAGGCCAGACATTAAAAACTGGAGATTTTGTTAGAGCATCAGTTGTTGCAGTATCATTTAAAGACATAAGAAATGTAAAAGTGGGCCTAACTATGAGACAACCAGGTCTTGGAGCTCATGATTGGCTTAAAGCATAAATATAAAAAATGGCAGAGAAAAAAAAAGTATGTAAAAATTGCGGACATTTAACAGCAGAAAAAAAATGTCCATTATGTTTATCAAATCAATTTATTGAGAAATATAAAGGTTCTGCAGTAATATTTGATGCACAAAATTCTATAGTAGCAGAAAAACTCCAGAAAAATGTAAATGGAAAATTTGCTATAAAGTATGGTTAAAATAAATAATTCATTCTCATTTGAAAAATTAAGTGAAAAAGAAAGTAATAACTTAATAACTAAGTTAGAGCTTATGTATAATTGCTCATTAAATGAATTGCAAGGTTTTTATTTTTATATTGCATCAAAAGGGAAAGTTTACATATCCTCTATTAATATTGATAAACAAAAAATTGAAAGAGTCAATTCAATAGGTATGTATTTTGGCACATTTCATGACAATAACAGATTCAGATTAAGTCTTGAAGGTTCAAGATTTATAAAACCTAAAAAAAATTATGTTATAATCAATGAGAATACATTAAAATCATATTTATCTGCAGAAAACTTATTCAAAGATGAGGCTGAAATTATAGATTATTCTCAAGATTGTCCATTTTTAATTGTTGTCCATAATAGTGAAAATTTAGGATGTATTAGCGTAAAAGATAATATGTTATTAAATTACCTTCCAAAATCAAGAAAACTAGATTTTAATAAAGTTTATTAATAATATTATCCAATTCTATTTTATGGTTGACAACAAAGACAAAAAGAATTTTAAAAAAACTCTTGCAATTGAAAACATAGAATACTATTTCAAACTTCTAGAAACCCGTTTTTGTCCAGAATATGACAAATATTATATTGAAGAAATAAGAAAATTCTCAGAAAGATTTAATATACGATTATCTCGGGAACAAAAATTAAAGTTCTGTAAGAAATGCAATACTTATTTAAATTCAAAAAACCTTAGGATTAGGTTAAATTCAAAACTACATACAAATGAATATACTTGTCTCAATTGTAAATATAAAAGAAGATTTAAATATAAATAATTTCATTCTTCCTCAGATTCTAAGTCTTCCAATTCATTTTCATCATCAGTATCATATTCTCCATTTTCTTCTTCATTTACCTTAGGTTTATCTTTATAATACTTTTCCTGATAAAAGTCATCTTCAATAATAAATATATTATTTTGCATATTCTCTGCTTGAATGTCATTCTCTGGACATTTTACTTTCTCTGAATCTTTAAGGTAAAGATTTATTTCATTATTTATTTTTCTAACTATTGTATTGATTTCATCTTCAGACATATTCATCTTAATAAAGAAATCATGAATACTTACGCCTTCCTCGATATCAAAAACATTAAAATCAAGGCCTTGAAGCTTTTCTTTTAAAATTGGAAATGCATTAACAACTTCATAAAGTTCATATGAATCTTCAATTTGAACTGTCATAATAAAATAATAAATCATACTTGTTTTATAACTTTTGTTCTTACACAAAGAAGTTACATAAATGACAATTATATCGTTTCAAGATTACTCCATCCTTTAGGGTGGGGCTTAACTTTAAACGATGACTAAAAATCCGTCTCGAAGAATTGCATAATACTCCATCATTTATGGTGGGGATAGCAATTCTTAGGATTTTTAATTTATTTTAGCTATTGACAATTCTTTTCAATTTCTCATAATTATCTTTTGGACTCTTAGAACTTGAAATATAAGACCCAACATTTAAAATATTAGCTCCTGACTCTATTATTCTTTTAGCATTAGTATCTCTTACGCCTCCATCTATTTGTATTGGAAATCCTTCTCCAACATACTCTCTTATTTCTTTAATCTTATCATAAGTGCTATCTATAAATTCTTGTCCTTCCTCTCCAGGCCAGACCGACATAAGCATAATTCCATCTATTATCTCTAAATATGCTTTTATTCTATCAATTTGAGTTGTAGGATTAAGAACAATATATAATTCGAGTCCTACTTTCTTAAAACAATTAATTGCATATTTTATATCCTCTTTTTTATCAAAAACCTCTTCTTGAATCAAAACTTTACTAATACCTAATTTCTTAATCTCATTTAAATATTGACAAGGATTTAGTGCCATTAAATGAATCTGAAAGTTATTATTTTTCAATTTTAATATATCCTTCATATCATTTAATAGGACAGACTTTCCAGTAACAAATTGTCCATCCATAAAATCAATATGTATCTTTGGTGCAAATTCTAAGATACTCAATTTTTTCTTAAAAGTGTCGGAATCAAGTGCAAACAACGTGGGAATTATTTCATTCTTTATCATAATAATAAAAATAATGCTTTATATTTATAAAATCTTTTACATTCTAAAATATATGATGAAATCACCTAAAATAATAGATGTTGATACTCCATATGCTCAAAGAAAGAGCTTGTATCATTCATTGGAAGATGAAATTGTATTTCCATTTGAATTTAAAGGTGCAAAATTTGTAGTAAAAAGAAATCCAAATAAAAAAACATCATTCATCTCAGTTGCAGAATATGAAGGAAGAACTACATTTTTAAATCCCATTTTAACTAGATATTTGGCAACACTTGCTGAGTTAAAGTTTGTAACAACGGGCGAACTTATAAATCTTTATCATAATATGGATAATGGAAAACAAAGCCAAAGAACAGTCCTTTATACAAATATTTCTGCATTAAGAATAAAACTTTCAACTCTGCTTGATGATAATGAACCATTTTATCAGGATTTTGGTGGTTATTATTATTCAGATATAACTAAAGCTAGAAACAAAAGGGAAAATATTATTGCAAAAAATGGACTTGAATTAAATTTAATAACAAGGGTTCTTAATAACCCAAAACTTCAAGGACATCATATTCCTCATTTAACTGATGATGATTTTAAACTTTTATATAGAATATTTATGTTTGATAATATGACATATGATGACTTTACTGATGGAAAAACTAAAATAATAGCAATTAAAACAATTAAAAGTAATATAAGTATTCTAAATAGTAAATTGGGTATTCTTGGTTATAAAATACAAAGAAAACCCTATTTTAAACTAGAAGTGGTTAAAGGTTATAAAAAATAATAATGTAATTAATATATTTTTAGTTATTATTTTCCCTCATACAACTTTCTCATCGCATAGCCTGCCTCTCTATTGTCAATTTATTCTTTTTCTATATAAAACTTATCAAATTAATTTTTACATCTTACATACTCCTTTCTTTTTAAAGGTAATATATAAATCCTCATCATATAAAGAATACTAAAATATATAAAAACAAAATCTTCAAAATTTTTATATGAAAGAAATCACAAATACTTCAAAAAAATTTAAAATTGGATTATCAGTATTATCATTAATATTAATTTCTATTTCAATATATCTACTCTATGATACTCTAATGCCATATATTCAGGAAGCAACAAGTGGTCAAGTTATTTCATCCGAATTTCCTTCTGTAATTATGCCAATAACAATATTTATTATTGCTATGGTTGTGATGTATGTGGGTAAATATTGGGGAAATTTTGCAAAAGCTTTATCAAGACTAACCTTATTTGTTGGCGTATTCTTGTTTATTATAGGACTAACACTTCTTGCATTTGATTCTAATGTTGATGATTTTGTAGGTTCAGTCCAGCCAAGTATTGATATAATGGTTGCAGGCCAATTTGACTCTCTGCTAACTCAAAATACTCAAATCTTGGATGGCAAAAAAGTAAATGTTGCAATTTCTGAGAATTCTACAATAAATGTATATTACAATGAAAATCTTACTCTGGAACAGGCTAATAGTTTAACTCAAGGTTTGGGTTTTGATTTAAACTCAAATGATGATGATAAAATTATGTTTGCACAAATATTTATTACAATTTTGCATGAAGAAATAAGCTCTAATTATCCAGAATATAAAGATAATCCAATACCACTTTCATTAATTGAAGAAATGTTTTCTGAAAATGATATTGACTTTAGCACACTATCAAATATAGATGCTCAAATGCTTGAAGAAGTTTATCCTATAGACAATACCGCTCATATAAAAGTTTTAATGAGTGAAAATCTTCAAAATAACGTATTTGTAATTGGAGAAATGACAAAACAAGAAATAAATCTTATATGGGATAATATGGGTTTTGATAATTCTATTTCATATCAGACAAAATCAGCATATATCGATATAATATTCTCAGAGTTTGCAAAACAAATGGATATGTATGGACAAAATATTTCAATACCTATTAGCTCTTTAGCAAGTATAGTCCCATCTGAGATGTCAGAACTATTTAAATATGATTTCATGACTGAAAACTTTGATATAAGGGTTGCTAACCTTGTTAAATTAAGGTCAGATTGCCAAGACGGCAAATATAATTCAATTACTGAACTTGAGGAAGTATGTGAATCTGTTATGATGACAAAATATGATTATCTAATGGAGAAACTTCCCGAATTGGCAAACACTGGCGATGTAGAAATTCCACTTGATATAGATGGTTTTGTAAAGGATTTTGGGACATTGGATAAAATAAAATCAATGTTGAAATCCTTTTCATCATATTGGTTATTATTTTCTATATTTGGTTTTCTAATTATAATCAGTTCTTTTTTAATACAGGTAATTGGAAATCATTTTAGTCAAACTCAATATGATTTAATTAAAATTTTCAAAGATTTTTCATATGCTCATTTAATGCATGCTTTAATAAATTTTTTGCTAATATTTTTATTATACTTATTTATAGCATCTGAAATATTTTCAAATTTAATTAATTCTTTGATAGGGTTAGATAAAATAATTCAAAATGATAATGTAACATTGCCTTTCTTTGAAGTCTTTATTAAAATGTTTTCAGATTCTGCTTTATACATTGGAATATATTTTGCAATTTCTGCATTATTATTTTTAATAGCATTTACAATTCATAGAAATAGAGGTAAATCAGCACTTATTGAAAACACTTCTATTAGTAATGGTATTGGTAGGGTTTAAGATTTCATCACTTATAAATTGTTATAAACAAATAAAATTATCATTTTAACTAAGTCATATTATGCAAAGCAAAATTCTTGAGACTCCCGTTGATAAGTTAGTAGAACTAGTCAAAAATAACAGGAACTGCAGTGTTGATTTTTTAATATTAAAATTAAATTTACCTGCTGAGATTGTTGAGAAATGGCTAGTTGTGCTTGAAGAGTTCCAGGTATTAAGGGTAAAGTACAAGGGTTTTGAAGGTTTTGTAGATATATCCAGGAAAGAAGAAGACAAAATAGAAAGAGATAAATCAAAAGTGGATGTTGATAACCTTAAAGATATCTTCATGCAAAAATCAAAAGAAAATAATTTGACTTTTGACAAAATGAGGAAATTGTGGCCTATATTCATATCAGAATACGAAAGGGATATAAAGCAACTATTTGAAGACAAAGCAAAAAAAATGGGCTACGAAATACAAAAAATTGAAATTGCTTGGATGAAATACAAAAAAGAACTGGAGAGATTCTAAAATGGTAATAGATATAGATTCATTTTTAAACAAATATAACAACAAGGATGTAAACACACAAGTAGTTGAGGATGATGAAGAAAAAATAGTCCAACCTCTTGAGTTCCAAAAAACCGTTGAGGATAGAATTAGAAAAACTGAAGAAGAAGGACTGCAGGGTGATTTTAACTTTTTAAAAAAAGTTTATGAAGAAGTAAAAAAATTTGACGAAGACCTGCCAAATAAATTTCTAGGTATTGAAAATAAGGGAGCTTTGGCAATTAAAAGCCTAGGAGAGAAATTTTCTCAAGAATTTCTGATAAGGATCAAAGAAAATGCAAATATCATCGAACAGCAAATTACATTTCAGTTGCAAAAACTAGATGCTGCACTTCTTACAAATAATTTTCAAGAGATAGTAACAATATATGAAGATTGCATTAAAAGATATAAACATTTCCCTAGGGAGATGCTCTCTGAAAAATTGCGAGTGAGCAACAACATTAGAACTCGTGAAGTGGCCATTCATGAAAAACTTAAGAATTACAAAGAAGTTAAGTTAAAGCAAATAAAAGAACGATTAAGAAAAGTCCCTTCAGAACTTAAATCAATGCTAAAACCTGGAAATGGGAAAATTATCGAGGATGGTATTAACAAACTGGATTATTTGCTTAACACAATACCAAAATTATTTATGAGTGATTTAACAGATGAAAGAATAGCATTGTCAAAAATGCTCATACTTTCTGAGGAATATCTTGAAAAAGAATACAAAAGAGACTATGAAGAAAGAACACATATTATTGATGAATTAATGGATAAATTCCATAGTTGCTATTTAAAGAATGATTTAGACCAAGTATTGATAACATATGATGAAGTATTATATCAATTCAATGAACTTCCTGATGTGTTCTATAATAAAAAATTTGATTTATATAAAAAAATAATTGATTTATATACTAGTATAAACAATCTAATTGTCAAAGACAGCGTTCATAAATTTTTAGAATCTTATAATTATTCAAAACAAATAGAAGAAGCAAGAGATTATCTTATTATGATTAAGAACTCAGGAGTTGTATCTGGAAAAAAATTAGACATTTTAAAAGAGAAACTGGATAAAATTCCAGAGAAGTACAAATTTGAAAAAGAAGATTTATTATCTGAAGTGCACACTTTAGCAGAAAAATATAGTTTGGAGTTGAACAAACCAAAACAAGAAGCTGAAAATAAAGAAAAAATTCAAGATGAATTTGATATGGATAATTTCATACCTCAAAAACCTCAAAAAATTATAAGAAATGTTCCTCTAACAGATGATAGTTACATTAAACAAAGAGATTTAGTTGATAAAAGCAAGCTTATGGAAATTAAAAGAATTTATATGCAGATTAAGCAAAGCAACAATGCATCAGAACTTAGAATATTATACAAAAAAATAATGACTTATATAAATTCGCTTCATATAAGACCTGAGGAAAAAAATAAATTTATTTCAAAAATCAATTATGAAATTAATCAAAAACACTTAATGTAAAATGGAGATAATAGACCAATATGAGTTAATATTTGAAAATTCAAGAATTCCTATAGTAATATATAGGGAACAAGATGACATGATTAGCACATATGAAGTGGGAATACTTGAAATTGGAAAATATACTTCTTACATAATAGAAAAAGTAAAAGAAGACCTATTAAGAGAAGGTATATTCGAAAAAGCTGAAGATGAAGGTGATTATAGTTATGAAACTTTAAAAAAAGCTTATATTAAAAAAGTTGAGGAGTTGCTAAAATATTATTTGCCAATGCTTGATATTGAAATGAGGGACAAACTTATTACATATATTGTACAAAAAAGTCTCGATCTTGGATTTGTTGATATTTTGATTTCTGACTCAGGGATTGAAGAAATTACAATTAATGGGGCTAATGCTGAAGTTATGATTTATCACAGGAAATATGGTTGGCTTAAAACAAATTTGAAATTTATGGAAGATGAGGAAATCAAAAACATTGCTTCAAGAATCGCACTTGACAACAAAAAATTTTTCTCAAATTTAAATCCGCTATTGGATGCACATCTAAGGGGAGGCCACAGAGTAAATGCAACATTAAATCCTATCTCAACAAAAGGAAGTACTATAACAATAAGACGTTTTTCAGATAAACCTTGGACTGTATCAGATTTGATAAATTCACATACATCATCCTCAATTGCACTTGCAATAATATGGATTGCAATGGAAAACGAACTTTCAGTTATTGTAGCTGGAGGTACAGGTTCAGGAAAAACCTCATTCTTAAATGCTATAAGTTCATTTATACCGGCAAGTCAAAGAATTATCTCTGTTGAAGATACAAGAGAAATTAGATTGCCCGACTATGCTCACTGGGTGCCTATGGAAGCAAGACAACAAAATCAAGAAGGAAAAGGTGGAATCTCAATGCTTGATTTAATTGTTAATTCATTAAGAATGCGTCCTGATAGAATTATTATTGGTGAAATAAGAAAAAAACAAGAAGCAGAAGTTCTATTTGAAGCAATGAGAACAGGACATAGTGTATATGGTACATTTCACGCAAACACAGCAGGAGAGACTGTTTTAAGACTTTCAAGTGCTCCAATTGAAATTCCAAAAATAACTCTTAGCGCTTTGGGATTAATTGTTGTACAGCACAGAGACAGAAAATCGGGACAAAGAATTACTTTGCAAATTGCAGAAATTAATGAAAAAGGAGAAGAAAATGTTATTTTGCAATACAGTCCAGTAAAGAAAAAACATTTTTTTAAAAACAAACCCTATGAATTATTAAGAAAACTTGAAGAATTCAATGGTATTGATGAAAAAGAATTTTATATTCAAATTAAAGAAAGAGCATTAATCTTGCAATATTTAGCTGTTTTTGATATTAGTAAAATTGATACGGTTGGAGAAGTAATTAACAAATATTACACAGAACGGGAAAAACTAATAAACCTTATAAAAAATAAACTTAAATTAAAACAAGAAAAAGATAAGTTAAATGGGAGAAAAAAGTAAATGTTATACACTAATTTTGTAAGAGGACTTGTAAAATCAAACCCAAAACTAAAATTAAAATTAAAGAAAGCGGGAAGTAAGCAAACTCCCTTTCAGTATGTAAACCAGACAATTACTATGACTATATTTAGCATTATAGCGATGATAGTTATATTGTTTATGATTTTTAAAGGTAAAATTCTATTATTTATACTATATTCTATTGGACTTTTATTTTTTTCTCCAATCTTATATAAGTTTTGGCTTAGTTATGTTGATGTTCAAATTAGAAAATATGCAAGGGAATTGGACTCAGATTTGCTTTTTGTATCTGAGTATTTTCTAGTAAGTCTTGAATCAGGACTTCCTTTGGGAAATGCAATTCAAAGACTTAGCAAGTTAAATAGACCGGGGGGAAGATTTTTTAATAAAATTTACACTGATTTTAGAACAGGAAAAGACTTGGAAAGAGCAATTGATGAGGGTGCTATTTATTCTGCATCTGACTCTTTAAAAGTTCTAATGAAAAGACTTAAAGACAGTTTAAATATTGGAGTTGACTTAAGAATGATATTAATAAATTTTATACAGGAATCATCAGAAAAGAAAATTTCTGAAATTAGGGCATATTCTAAAAAATTAAATCCTATTGTAATGATGTATTTGATTTTAGGTATAGTTTTGCCATCTCTTGGTGTAACATTTTTCATTCTTGCAGCAACATTCTTGAATTTAAGTCCTGAATTATTAAAATACATATTGATTTTTATTTTTCTAATTATGTTTGGATTCCAATACATATCATATAGTTCATTCAAATTCAGCAAATCAACATTATAATTTAAAATGATAAACCTAAGAAATATAAACAAAGTAGAACTTGGCAAAATACTAATGCCGACAAAATTATACAAACTAGAATATAGGCAGGAGTGCGAGAAATTATATCAGAAACTATATTTTAAAAATCCTCCATATGAATTTTACACTTATTTTTTTTTAGCTTCAATTATTCTATCAATAATAGGTTTTTTTCTAGCATATCCTACAATATATATTGTTTTCAATAATTATATAGAGTCTGGTATAATTTGGAAATTTGTTGTTATGTTTTGTAGTTGGTTCGTTTTTAATTTTGGCATATATATTGTTATATCAATGAGTTATTTTATGTATCATGACTCAAAATTTAAGGGTGCTCAAGACGAAATAGAGGAAGATTTGCCTGAATTTATTGATAATATGGTCTCAAATCTTAAAGGTGGTATCTCTCTTGAAAAAGCTTTTTTAAAATCAGTAAGACCTGAACAAAAAGCTCTTTTAAGAGAAGTAACACTTTTAAATGAAAAAATTATGATGGGTCTCGATGTAACAGCAGCTCTAAGTGACTTTAGAAAAAGATTTACTTCTCCAGTACTTTCAAGGACTTTCTTTTTAATTGAGGAAGGTATAAAAGGAGGTGGAAATTTGGCTTCTCCACTTGAGAGAATTTCAACAAATTTGAAAAGAATTTACGCTCTTGAAGAAGAAATAAAGGCAAATTCAAGTGGTTTTACAATTATTATCAGATTTATTACTATTTTGATAGCTCCACTTTTATTTGCATTAGCAATTACTTTGCTAGTATTCATTGGTAACCTATTTGGCCTCATTGCAGAATCAGGTGCTCAAGTATTTTCTGTCCAAGAAATTCCACAAGAATTCTCAGATTATCTTAGAATATTCTCTTACTCAATGGTAGTGCTAATTACATTTTTTTCATCATTAATTACGTCCCAATTAAATAATGAAAAAACTTATCAGGCTTTAAAATATCTACCTATATACATTTTTCTCTCAATTATGCTTTATTGGTGGTTTGCAGATATGCTTCTTGGATTTTTCGGAAACATTATGGGTTGAGTAACTGTAGAGAGATGAAAAACATATATAAACAAAAAAGATTTTAATTTTTTTATGGTTTTTAAAACAAAAAAACAAGGACAAGCAGCTATTGAGTTTTTAATGACTTATGGTTGGATGCTTTTAGTTGTACTTATTGTAGGTGCACTAATATTTACATTTGTAGACTTTGGTTCACTTCTTCCAAACAAGGTAGACTTTGCTAGTGGAGCTATAAGAGGAGACCCTCAATCATCACTTGCATACAGTCAGGCAGTTGCTGTAACACCAAATCAAGTTGTAATTGCTTTTTCATATACCGGAGCTACAAAAGTTTCTGTTCCATTTGATAATACTGCATTAACAGAATCAATCTCTGGAAATGAGTGTACATTAGATCAAATAATAAATGATAATACTGGAGAAACTGGCAGTGCCCCAGGAGATGAAGTTTCATTCTTAAATGGTCATCTAGGAGCAGTATCTTTCACATGTGATGGTGCTGTAGGACCTCCTGCTATAGCAGGTCCCTTATTAAGTGATGATGTTTTCGAAGGTACTGTAGCTATTGGTACAAAGAATCCTGAAAGGTCAATTGTTGTTCCTAATACTGGAGATATTAGACTTACAATAACTGGATAAATTTTTTTAAGTATTCTCTTTTATTTGTAAATGAAAAAGTCTCAAACATCAATGGAATTCATGTCCATTATGGGCATCGGATTTGTATTAATTGCCTTAATTGGCGGTATATTCTTTACAGTATCAAATGATGCAAGGGATAATTTAGATACAACTCAAATACAAAATATTGGAAGACTTTTTATAGAAAATATTGAAAAAATATATTTTCAGGGTTCTGGTAACAGAATTACCATTTCTGCTAGTTTCCCTCAAGATATTCTTAATATGACTATTTTTCATGGGAATTCAACATCTGGGCAATTTGATATGTTAAATATAACATATGTGGTTGGTGATGAAGAAAAATCACAAATATATTATCCAAATGAACTATATATTAGATTTAATTGCACAACTTGCATTCAAAGAGGTAATTATTCTATATTTAATGAAAGTGACTATAGTCCTGGTGCTAAAAACATAAGAATTGAATCAAAAGGAACTTTTGTTGATGTTATGTTTGTTAAAGAATAATCATCTGCTTTTTAAAACTCCTATTCTTCTGCAATATTGAAATATTTCACATTCTGAACATTTTGGACTAATTGGTCTGCATATTGACTGACCAAAAGCAACCATTAAAGCATTATATTCATTCCAATATTTTAGTGGTAATTTTTTCCTAAGTTCAATTTCACTCTCCTCTGGAGTTTTTGTTTTAATATAACCAAGCCTATTAGATATTCTATGAACATGAGTATCAACGCACATAGCAGAGAGTCCATATCCTTCAGAGACCACAAGATTGGCAGTTTTTCTTCCAACACCTTCAAATGTCATCAAAATATCAATATCATCAGGAACTTTAGAATGAAACTCCAAAACAAGTCTTTCACATGCTTTTTTAATTTGAATTGCTTTTCTTTTGTAAAAACCGCAAGGATAAATAGCTTTTTCAATATCTCCTATTTGAATCTTTGTAATATCTTCTGGTTTTTCAAGAATTTTAAACAATCTTTTCGATGCATCTATTGTAACTTCATCCTTTGTTCTAAGTGATATAATCGTTGATAAAAGAACTTTAAATGCATCTTTTTCCTGTAGACCAATAAGGGTAACGGAAGGCACATCCCAGTTCTTAGACTCATTCTTAAGAATTTTCATAACTATATCAATATCAACTTTATTTCTATTATCTTTATTCATCTTTAATTTACTCAATTTATGTATATCGTTTCAAGATTACCCCATCCTTTAGGGTGGGGCTTAACTTTAAACGATGACTAAAAATCCGTCTCGAAGAATTGCGTAATACCTCATCATTTATGGTTGGGATAGCAATTTTTAGGATTTTTAATTTATTGTAGAAACATAATAATAAGACTAGCAGTTTTAATATTCTCAATTCCGATAAGAATAGTTTTATCATTTGAAATGCTTTTCACATTATCTTTAAAATTAGGAAATATGGACTTCTCAATTGATAAATCAAGTCTTTTATCATTATCTTTTATAATAACTTCAGGATAATACTTCAAATATTTCGCTATATCATCAAAAAAATTATTTGCTTTTTTCTCACTCTTTCTCTTAAGTATTATAAGCAGAATCATTATTTCCCAAGTATTAATATTTTTTATTATTATTTTTTCATATTTGGACAAAAACTCTTCTTCAAATTTTATATCAAAAGAATAATACATTAAAATCTCTGCAACATAAGATTTCTTAGCATGATGTAAAATCATTGTTGAAGGTTGAAAACTGCTAAGTAATACTTTTTGCTTATAAAAATACAAATATCTTGCAAACCCAAGTTCAATTTTTCCTTTTATTTTAAATAATTTATCAGCTTCCTTAATATATTTGTATTTATTGAGAATTTCTACCAAAGTATCTGCAAAATTTATTATTTTAGCATTATCAATAGTATGAAAAGTTTTTATTAAATGAATATCCTCTCGATAAAAAAGAAGATAAACATCATCAAAATATCTTTCAATATATTTAATTGATTTTCTAATATATTTAATAGAATTTGAAACATCGCTTTTATTCTGAGTCTTTGATAAATACTCACATACAACTTTTAAAAAATCAATAGGTGACCATTCACCTATATCATGGCCAAAAGATGATATTATGGGCTTAAATTTCATACTGCCATCATTTTGCATATGCTCGAAACAATATTCTATTGACAATTTAGCATTTGATAAATTTCCTGTCATTATATATGCAGAAATAGCAGAAAATAACTCATCATAACTTTTAAGACCTTCAATATTTCCAGTAGTTTTTTGTTTCTCTTTTAAAAAACTAATACATTCATCTAACATCTCTTGACTCATATATATAATCTAATCAATGATATTTATATACTTATCGTGCTCCGCAGAAGTTATTAACTTCTAAGAACACGATATAGCTGAGCGAG
>CAYLKB010000020.1:0-18783 GCA_964384165.1 uncultured Methanosarcinales archaeon | reverse complement strand
AATACCCCATCATTTATGGTGGGGATAGCAATTCTTAGGATTTTTAATTTATTATTTTAATATATTCATTCTATTTCAAATATTAAATATGATATGAATAATCAAAATACGCAATTTAGTTATTGACTTTCAATTTATGAACTATTGTGATCCGCAGAAGTTATTAACATTGAGAACACGATATAGCTGAGCGAACAAGCTGAGTGGAGAGGACACAAAACTCTTTAAGTAATTACTTAAAGTGTCCCGAATGAATGAAAATGAATGACTGCAGGAAAAACTTTTGAAGACGACTATAATAATTAGGATAAACTGAGAAATTAATATATAATTAATAAAGGAATGAATAATCATTAGTTTCTAAAAGTACTGGCCTATCATATGATTTTTCTAAATTATTTTTAATAATTTCATTTAACTTTCCATTATCATTCCCTATTTGTACTCTGCTTCCAATTTTACCAGTAATATCTTCTTTAGTTTTTATCTCAAGAATTAAATTACCGGAAGGCTCAACAACATATTTTGATGGAAAAAGTGATGTGCCCTTAGTTTGATACCCATAACTATGAACATCCACAATATAACCAATCCTGTTTTTATCATCTGCTAAATAAGTTGCACCATTGAAAATTCCTGATGCAAAATATGTATCATCGTCTGGCCTAATACTTGAATTATAATTAATAATTCCAGCATTTAGCAATAAAGTTAAACCTAATGCTCCTCCAACAATTACACCATTTTTTTGTTCCATATCTAATGTCATGACTATACAAAGACGAAATAATTTATAAATCTTGTTGATTTAGTAAAAAACTCATATAATCAATGCATGCCCGATACTTTTATATATACTCAAACAATATTTAATTTATAAAAGATGATTAAAATTCTAATGCTAAACTACGAATTCCCACCCCTTGGAGGTGGTGCTGGAAACGCAACAAAATATATTTTAAAAGAATTTTCAAAATACGATAACATTCAAGTAGACCTTGTAACATCATCAACAGACAAATTCAATATTGAACAATTCTCAGATAACATTACAATTCACTATCTTGATATAAACAAAGACCCATCAAAACTACATTCTCAATGTGACAAAGATTTGCTAATATATTCAGCAAAAGCATATTCATATTGCAAGAAACTCAAAAAAACAAATAATTTTGATTTAATACACTCATTCTTTGGCATTCCATGCGGATATATTGCAAAAAAATTAAAAATACCCTACATTGTATCACTTAGGGGAAGTGATGTCTCACATTACAACAAGAAATACGAATTATACGACAAACTAATATTCAAAAGACTAAGCAAAAAAATCTGGAAAAAATCATGCTCAGTTATTGCAAACTCCAAAGGACTAAAAGAATTAGCATTACTCACAGCCCCTGAGCAAGACATAAGAATAATATACAATGGAATAGACTCAACAGAATTTGAAGCAAAAAAAGAATACTCAAAAACAGGCAAAATAAAAATCCTATGTGTTGGAAGACTAATTCCAAGAAAAGGTTTCAGATTTGTAATTGAAGCAGTAAAAGAACTAAAAGACAATGTATCAATTACATTCATTGGAGATGGGCCATTAAAAGAAGAACTCACAAAACTATCAGAAGGATTAGATGTAGAATTTAAGGGAGTTGTAGAACATGATATATTAGGTAGTTTGTATAAAAACTACGATTTATTCATACTACCATCCTTTAATGAAGGAATGAGCAATACTGTCCTTGAAGCTCTCTCAGCAGGCCTGCCAATAATAGCAACAGACACAGGAGGTACTGCTGAGCTAATTGATGGGAATGGTTACATAGTAAAATCTGGCAGTAGTGACGAAATTAAAAAAAGACTTGAACTCTACATTAAACATAGGGAACTGCTTGAAAAGCAGGGAAAAAGGTCAAGAGAGCTAGCTGAAGAAATGACCTGGGAAAGTGTCGCAGAGGGATATATGAAAGAGTACGGTAAAATTGCAGGCGAGAAGTTAGTGGAGCGTAAGAAACGGATATTGATGATTACTACAACTCCTATGTATTCCGAAAAAGGTTCCTCTCTTAGAGTATATTCTAATTTAAAAATCTTATCTAATGAATATGATATAGATTTGGTAACATATTCATCAGGAATGAAATTTACTATGGAAAATGTAAAAATCTATAGAACATCAAAATATTTTAAACCTAACTTAAAAATATCAAAAATTACTTTTTCAAAAATAATTTTAGATTTCTTTATTTTAATGAAAGTAAGAAAATTACTAAAAATAAATAAATATGATATTATACATTGTGAAGATTTTGAAGCATTAATGGTATGTAAATATTTATCTTTGGATAAAAAACATTATGTTGTTTATGATTTGCATAATAAACCATCATTAAATTTAAGAATTACTAACTCAAAATATAGGACTATAAAATTTGCAGAAAACTTAGAAAGAAAAAATATTAAGATTGCAAACTTGATAATTCTGAATTGGGATATGTATAAGAATGATCCTCTTTTCAAGAATAAAAACACATTTTTAAAATATGATGAACTTGATATGAGTTTTGAAAAAATAAAATTACCTGAATGCAAATATATAATATATACTGGAAATTTTTTATCTTATCAAGGTGTAGAAGATTTCTTAAAAACATTCGCAATAATTAATACTGATGTAAAATTAATGCTTGTTGGTGATACTAATAGGGAAATAAAAGAATTAATATCAAAATTGAATATTAATAAAAAAATAATTTTTATGGGAAGATTGTCAGTCCAGAAAACAAATTATTTAATTGATAATAGTTTATTTGCAATAATTCCTAGAAATAAAGGTATCCAGCCAAGCATGAAAACTATACATTATTTAGTAAGAGAAAAACCTATCCTGGCAAGAGATATAATATGCAATAGAGAATTAATTGAAGATAATAAAAATGCACTATTGTACAAAAAAGAAAATGATTTAATTAATAAATTAGATGAATTAATAAAGAATAAGAATAATATAATTGAGAAATTAAGCAGTGGTGCAAAAGAAACAAAGAAATTAATAATTGACAACTGGGACAAAGAAAAGTTCTTAAGGAGATATAAAGATGAAAAATGAAAATGAGAAAATTGGAATTCTTCATATCATTGATAAATATGGCCATGGTGGTGTCGAGAGAATAATATATAATTTAATTGACAATTATAAATCAGAAAAATATATTTTATCATATATTTTTCTAAGAAATTTAAATAATAAGGATTTAATATATACTCAAAATATTTCAATTAAAGACTATAATAAATATGATTTAATTAGTCCTATAAAAGATATTGTAAATTATATCAAAGAAAATAATATTAAAGTAATCCATACTCATCATAGAAAAGGTTTTTATTTAGCTTATATATTAAGCTTTAAATACAAAGACATAACATTTATTCATCATGAACATAGTGATATTGTTCCTAGAAATTATATTTATACTACAATTATAAATAGATCTATCAAAAAAAATTTTAATTATATAACTGTCTCAAATTTCTTAAAAAACATGCTAATTGAAAAAACTAAATTAGACTCTAAGAATATCCATTTATTATTTAATTTTGTTGACTTGAATAAGTTTACAAAAATAACCGATAATGAAAAAAAGTCTCAAAGAATAAAAAATAATATTTCAGATGAAACATTTGTTTTTGGATTTGGAGGAAGAATTGTAGAAAGAAAAGGATGGAAAGAATTTATCCGGGCATGTAGAATGCTAAGTGATGATGGTATAAATTATATAGCATATATTGTTGGTTTTGGGGAAGAAGAAGTATTATTAAAGAATGAAATTAAAAAAAATAATCTTAAAGAAAATGTATTATTTTTAGGTCATTGCAATGATATGAAAGATTTCTATTCTAAATTGGATTGTTTTGTAATTCCTTCACATTGGGAGGGTATGCCAATGACACAACTAGAGGTTATGTCTTCAAATATTCCTATGATAAGCAGTGATGGTCCTGGTTTAAATGAAATTTGTGAGAATATGAAAGAATGTATTTATTTTAAAAATAAGGATATAAAAGACTTGTATGATAAAATGAAATTTGCAATTCATAATAAAAATATTATGAATAAAATTAAAGATAATTCTTTGAAAAAAATTAATAATTTCTCACTTCAAACTTACATAGAGAACTTAAATAATATATATAATAAAATAATAAAATAAAATAATAAAATGCTTTTACCTAAAATATCTATAGTTATGATGAATTATAATGGTGAGAAATATTTAGAAAGAAGTATAAATTCCGTATTATCTTTAAATTACCCTAATTTTGAATTTCTTATTATTGACTCTAACTCTGATGATAAAAGCATGGATATAATTAAAAAAAATACAATAAAGTATATACAAGTTAGTAAAAAAGGAGCAAAAAATTACGCATGCAATCTTGGTGTAAAAAAAGCGCACGGTAATTTTATATTATTAATAGATAATGATATAGTTTTTACTGATAAAAATATTTTATATGATTTAATTGAAACATATAATACATTATCTGATGTAGGATGCTTAAATTTAGCATATTATGATGAAGGTACTAATATATCGAAAGGATATGGAAATTATTTGGGATATTATTTTACAAAAGAAATACCTGAAAAAAGTTTTGATGAAATTAAGAAAATACATTTGTCATACATAGGCCATCCCTCAGGAATATGCATATTTATTAAGAGGGAGTTATGGTTAAGTATTGGCGGTTATGATGACCATTTAAAATTTGGTGGTGATGATTGTGATTTAGGAATGAGATTATGGATGCTTGGATATAAAAATTATATATATTCTAAATCAATACAAATGCATATTGGGATGGGAGAAAGAAGAAATAATAAAAAATATGCAATTAAGTTTAAAGATTTATTCTATGCACATCTTTTTACAATTACAAAAAATTATACTTTGCATAATATGATAATCTCATTATTAACATATACATTATTCAATTTATTAAAAGCGTTAAAACAAGCTTTTATCAGAAAAGACCTGAACATATTAATATCCTATTTAAAAGGTTTAATATTATATATTAAGAATATAAAAATTGCATTAAAAAAGAGGAAGATTATCCAAAAAGAGAGAATAATAAAAGATGACATTTATTTAAAAATTAAATCTCCACTATAAAATATGACAAAAAAAACAAATTTGGGATATAAAGAAACATTTCAGAATTTTATATGGAGAGCTATGCAAATATTTTCAAAAGAAGGTATCACATTTATAATATTCATAATAACTGCCAAATTATTATCTCCTGAATCATTTGGTACATATATATATGTTTTCTCAATAATATTACTTTTAGTAACAATTGGAGATTTTGGTATTTCTATAGCTACAAGTAAGTTTGTGGCTGAATACTTAGTTGATAAAAAAAATGAAATTAGAAATATCATAGGAAACTCAGTTATTATTGGATTGTTAATATCATTATTAGTATCAATATTATTAATTCTATTTGGCAAAATATTTTTTTCTCAGTATTATAATTATATATTATTTACAATTCCTCTGATTTTCTTAATTCCCTTAGTTTCAATATATGATGGAGTATATAGGGGATTAAAAAACTTCAAACAATTATCAATAATGTCATTAATTACTGGCATTCTTTCAATATTATTATCATATTATTTTATAAAAGAATATGGTATTTATGGAGCATTATTATCTCAAATATTTTATTATCTATTTTTACAGATATTATTAACATTTAATTTAAAGACATCAATTAACTTACAAATAAAAAAAGATATGTTAAAAACTATATTAGGTTATGGCTTTTTAATTGGGATAGCAAATATAGGTTATTTCTTATATACTAGAATGGATTTAATTATTTTAGGACATTATAATTATATAGATGAAATAGGGTATTATGAAATAATAAATAAGATATTTCAATTGTTGATAATGCCTGTAATAATACTTGCAACTGTAATAGCACCAGACTCAACTAAAACTTTCAAATTAAATAATGTCTCTGATTTAATAAGTAAACTAAAAAAAGAATCAATAATTATGTTTATTGCAGGGACTATAATATCAATAATAAGTTATTTTATAATACCTATATTATTTAAGATTGTTTTCACAAATTATGATATTATTATTTTTATTCAAATGTTAACAATAATTCTTTTTATACTGCCATTTAGGTATTTTTCTACATTGCTTGGAATAGGATATATTACACCAACAGGATTTGTTAAGATAACAACAATTACTTTAGTATTTTTTGGAGTAGTAAATATAATCCTAGATATTATCTTCATACATAACTATGGATATATTGGTGTTATATATGCCACCTTGATAGCACAATTAGGATATATTTTTAGTAATACTTTATTTTATTATTTTAAACTAAGAAACTTATTATAAATCCAGAAAAGGACAAACATTCATTAATTTATCCAAATCAATATTAATTTCTTGTTGTTTGCTATTAATCAATTTTATTATTTCATTCATATTTAATAAATTATCAGATAAAATTAATGGTTTATAAGGAGTCATGCCAACGGATAAGAAATAATCTTCAAACTTAATTCCATCCCCATCTAATTTTTCAGATAATTTAATTAGAAGCGATGGTATATTATATGCATGAGAAGTAATTAATCCATGCAGAGAACTTGATATAGTATAACTACAATTATATATTTCATCAATTACTTTTTCAATAGGGTCAAGAATATTAATGATTTTAATATCTCCATCATGTTTAATTTTTTTTATAATTTTATTATTAATATCAACATAATGCAATATAATACCCAATTTGTATTTTTTCTTAAAAACTCTTGGTTTATAAAATCTTGGGAGCAACAAAGCAGGGTCTCCATAAATACTAGGACAATCAATACCTAACTCAATTAATCTTTCTCTAGTTTTTGGTCCTCTAACAGCTAGAATTTTTTTAGGTCTGATTATTTTGTGATTCTTAGAAATAATTCCACTACCCCAAATTATTGAATGTTTATTTGATGCCCATAATATGCTACCAACTGTTAAATAATGCTCACTTATACATTTCTTGCTAACTAAAAAAGATTCTTTTCCAGAAATTTTTTGTGCAAGATAAGGTCCCAAGACATCGCCAAAATTACGATTACTCTGACCTGAATACCAATAAATAGGTAATTTGTTATGTACTTTCAAGACTCCATATTTCTGCAAACTACTTAAAATCATTTTATTATTTTTTATGTATTACTACATGATTTCCTATGTTTTGAATATGATTCTTATCGTCATTTATTAAATTATAAAAATCTTTTTGGTCTATAAATCTCCAATTACTTTTGTAATCAGAATGCATTACTATGCAATAATTTGTAGAATATATTTTATTAACTAATAAATCATTACTTGAAAGAACCTCTATTTCCTTATACTTTGTATAATATGTCTCATTAATTTTTATTATCTTCCTATTGGTTTCTAAATACTCTTTTCTGATATATGAACTATAATTTGCTTCTGTATTATAAAAATAGCTGATATATGGACTATTTAATAGTACAAATTTAGTTTTATCATAACAATTCTCATTCATGTATGAGAATATTTTATTATATTCTACATAATTAATTTCAAATGGAATATTAGGTCCAACAAAAAAATCCTCAGGATAATTACTATAAATATTAACTGATAGCAGTATAATAAAAAAAATAGAAATGATTGTTTTAAATTTTAATTGAGACAAAGGAATAAGTGATACTAAATAAAAAATTGGTAAAAAGTATAAAACTCCTCTAGTTATTTGCAAATCTGGTGAAGAGAAAATATGTGTAAAAAAGATAATAATAGGTACTATGATAAATAATTTCATTTTATAATCATTAAATAAAACAATTATTGAAGATAAGAATAAAATTGTAAATATAATATTAAGATTGAAAAAGAAATTATTGTATTTTAAGTCTTCAGGAGTTGTAAATTCTAATGTCCCAAATAATAACCTTAGAATCTTATCATATATATCAAGTAAGAAAAAGAAAATCAGAGCAATAATAACAAACAAATATACTTTATTTCTAATTGGTGTAGAAAATATTGTATTTAGTAAATCAAAAAATAAATTCTTTTTTTTTGAATTAATACTTAATTTATGTGATTCAAAAATATACAAATATAAAATTCCAAGTCCAGAATAAACAAGTATTATATAACTGCCAATATCAAAACTTAAATATATTAAAAAATCTATTATTCCTATCCCTAATAATACAATAATAAATTTCCATAAATTGTTTTTTTGAATCGCATTATAACCATAAATAAATAATAATGATATAATCAATGTGTAAAATTCATAAAACACATATACTCTAACATAATAATGATTAAATATTATCCAAGGACTTAATGAATAAATAAGCATTAATACAATAACATAATATTTATTTAGCACTTTTTTTGCAATACTAAATAAAATAAAGAAATTTATAATTCCTAATATTATTGGAAGAAGTTTTGCTACAACAAGACTTGTACCAAATAAAAAAAATAATAATGCTAGCATAAATGAAACATATGAACCTCTTAAATAATTCTCATCTTCAAATAAAGGTGCAAATTGGTAATTCTCAACAAGTTCAATTCCTGAGAATATATGATTATACTCGTCTATATAACTACCACTATACATATATAGCATTGATAATTTTATTGAAATAAACAATATTAAAATAAATATTATACTTAAAGTATAAACCCAACCTTTATCATGTATTGTTTTAGCTAAATAATAAGGAATTTTGCATATAAAAATTATTGGCGATATAATAATTCTAAAAACAAGTAAAAATAAATTAAAATGTTTTATATTTTCATTAATCCCATAACTAAAATTAAATTTTAAGAAATAACTTTTAGAATTAATAAACTCACATTTTTCTAAATTAAAATTATAGTCTTTCATATTATTATATATTAGATATAATGTTAACAATAAGATTGAAATACTAACTAAACTATAATTAAAATTTATTAATATTTGAATTGGATAAAATTGGTTAAGGGTTAATACAATACATAAAAACAAAAAAAAAATTAAATAAACAAAACTTAAACTCGAATTCTTCTTTATTAAACCTTGATTACTTTTAAATAAAAGTGATATAAATAACATTATTGTTACAATAGTTAAAAATATATTGCTATTAATAAAGTATATATTAAAAAAATTAAAAATATCAAGTACCAATAATATCAAACCAAGAATAAACAAATCCCGACTAACCTTATACCCAATCTCAGCAGCCTTTGCAAACTTACCAGAAGCACCAGAACTCGCTCCAAACCCACTTGAAGACTTGCCAGAAGAATCAGAACTCACTCTCTCTAACCTATCAGAAGATGATGATACTTTTCTGCTTAGATTATCATCTCGCAAATGATTGTACTTACCAACTATTCGCTTTGCATGGCTTTCTTCTTCAGCTCTATGTTTATGAATACTTTTAACAAGTAAGTCAGAGTCAAAGTCCATTCTATTCCCTTCAATTTCTTTACTAGGACTTCTTCTCATGACCCTAACCATTTTTTTATTTTGTCTCAAGTCTCAAAGCAAAAATCTTTGTCCCAGGAGTAGAATTAATCCACAACCTATCAATTTCAAAGAATTCCATATTGGACTTTTTTAATTCAAGAGATTTTGTAATTTGTATAGTCTCAAGTCTGTCTTTGTCAATATAACTATCTTCCCAAACAGCTAGGTTTTTCTCAGGTACAACATAAACAAAACCTTTCTCAAATCTTACAGAATCAACTTTTGTAATATTAATTGGAACATAAGAACCTTTATTCTCAAGAGTAAGTTCACTAAAATTTCCATCTGAATAAAATATTTTCTGTTCATAGCCAGTCCACCAGTATCTAACATCCATTACATTATTTTGAATCACATTGTAAAATTTTGCTGGTGACCAAAGCAAGAATTGTCCATCAATCATTGCCTTGTTTGTATTAATTGTAATATTTTCAATTAAAAAATCTGCATGTCTATTGAAATTTTTGTGATATATTTCAAACTTGTAAATTCCCGACTTGGATAGCTGTTGCGAAAACTTAAATGTAGTCCAATTAGAATTTCCAAAAGTTGTATCTCTTAAAACTACTCCATCTAAATCTTCCATTGTCCAGTTTGCAACTACAAAATCGTCATAATCCTTTACAAGAATTGTTACATCATCAGAACCATTATACCAGTTTAAGTCCCTTTTTGCAATCTCAAGTTCAATTGTATCGCTAAATACTCCATAAAATTTCAAATCACCTCTAAATGATGCATCTAGTGATTTCATTTCATTGCTCCATCCATAATAAAACAATGGGTCATTTATACTTGCCTTATATTTTGAATTCATTTCATTCTCAAGAACTCTGTATTTTCCTGTAAAATCCTTAAGAGGTACGCCTTGAGGAAAATTACTTCTAACATATTCTTCTACTGTAGCGTAATTATCATTTGATGGTACAACTTTAGGATATGGACCATTATTTAATTCTGAGTCCATAAACTGCTGTAATGTCATTCCTCTGTTTTCCAAGAAAACTATAATTGTAGGTTTTAAAATATCTTCAATTCCAAGTCCTGTTTCATTTAATAAATCAGAAACATAAACCGCATTGCCACTATAATCGCTAATTGCAAAGAATCTTGAATTTACAACAGCAGATGCATTAACTTCAGATTTTAATTCTTCTCTTAAAGCCCATAAATCAACTAATGGTTCAATATTTCCATCATTTTCCGCAAGGTTAATTGAATATTTCTTTAAAATAAATTCTTCAATACTTGAATTGCCGGTAATTCTTAAAAACTCTTCCAGAGATACATTCTCATATGGAATTGTAAGATTAAAAATATCAGCACCATAAATAAATTCGTCCCCAAAACTTCCAAGATTAACAGATGAACCCCATGATGGGTGGAAAAATAACTGGTCATTAATATATATAGGCCCTGCTGCATCATAGTCAAGCATAATCTCAACTGTCTTGTTTTCAAGATTTATAGGAGTGTTAAAACCAATTTCAAAAGAACCTGTTTTTCTAAATTCTCTCCAACTTCTCTCTCCAAAAGTCTGTGTTGGTGTTAAAACATTATTCTCATCTATTAAATATAAATCAGCTTTTACATTATCATCTCCAGGCTCCCCTACTTGTAAAACCCAAACTCCCTGAAATCCAAAAGGTAGTACATTAAACCAAATAATATGAGCTAGAATTAAAAGAGGTAGAAAAGAATAAATATAATGTGGAATTTGCAAATGAGGTTTGATAAAATGTAATATCAAAACACCTAAAATTAGCGAACCTGCAAAAACAAAAACATAATTGTAATTAAAATACAAGAAAGCGCCATAAAAACCAACATTTAAGACTATAGAAATAATTGGTGCGATTTTTTTAACAAACATACCAATTAATGCAACAAGTGATGCTATGCCTAGTGGTATATAAAACTGGCTGTAATCAAACCAGTAAGAACTTGCAAGCAGAAACAAATTTGTGAATAAAAACACATAACAGGCAAGAACCAGTTTATTTGCATGATTTTTGTCTTTTTTATTTGCATTGACTTTTTCATGCATTTTTTCTTCATTTTGAGTAATATCTTTCATTATATAAGCTTATAAAGATATATTTATAAAGTTAATCTAATTTTAATTTTATATATGATTCTAAAAATGTGTACAAGTTTAGTATTAGGAAGTGGTGACAGAAAATCCAGATCTAAATTAGACAAATATATTCTTAAAAGATTAAAATTAATAATTATCCAAGCAGTTGAAAATGTTGAGTACTACAAAGAATTATTTGAGAAAAATAATATAGACCCAAACGATATTAATACTCTTGAAGACTTAAAAATTATCCCTCCTACATCAAAAAAAGACATAAAAGAATCTCAACTTGATTATGTTAGCAATAAATTCAAAAAGGAAGAACTTAAAACATCAAGAACCTCAGGTTCAACAGGAGAACCATTTGTATCATATTTTGACAAAAGAGCTTGGCAAATACTTAAATTAAAATCAAAACTAAGAGCTAGGATGGCATGTGGTTTTAAACCATGGGAGAAATTTGTGATAGTTGAGGCAATGACGCCAAATGAAGCAGAAGAACATAATCATAAAGCAAAATTAAAGAAACTTTTAATAAGAAGAAAATTCATATCAGTTTATGAGCCAGTTGAAAATCATATTGGTTTTTATGAAAAATTTAAGCCAACAACAATATATGGTTTCCCATCATATTTTCAAAGGCTCTCAGAGCACATAACAAAAAATAATATTAACATGGACTACGTAAAAAGACTTTATTCAAGCTCAGAAGTATTTGACCCAAATTCAAGAAAAATAATTGAAAAAGCCTTTAAAACAAAGGTATATGATATATATGGAAGCACAGAAACAAAAGAAGTAGCTTGGGAATGCCCAAAGCATGAAGGATATCACATAAATGAAGATTTAGTAATTGTAGAAATAGTAGATGATGATAACAATCCTGTAAAAGATGGTGATGTTGGAAAAATACTCATAACAACACTACAAAACTTAGCAATGCCTTTAATTAGATATGACGTTGGAGACTCTGGAAAAATGATAAGTCACAAATGCTCATGCGGTAGGACTTTCAAATTGATGAAACCGGTATATGGAAGACAAACTGACTACTTTGAATTAGAAGGTGGAAGAAAACTCTCACCATATGAACTTACAATGTCTGTTGAGGGAATAGAAGGCATTTTAAAACAGCAACATGTAAGAATAAATAAAAATAAAATCAAGATTATTCTAAAAGTAGATGGGAATTTTAAAAAAGAATCAATAAATAAAATAAAAGAAAATTGCAATGCAATACTTGGCGCAAATATTGACGTTGAAATTGACTTAAGTGGAGAATTCATTTTGTCAAAAAACGCAAAATTCAGAGTTGCAATACCTAACATATAAAAAAATGACTTACAATATAATATGCTTTTCCAAAATTGAAGATATTAACAAAGAATTAATCATTGAAGCATCAACACATAACCCTCTTTTAAACATTAGTGTCCTTAAAGCACTAGAAAATACCCAGCTTGGGAAAACTAGTAGATACTTTATAATTTTAAACAATGACAAAAAACCAGTATTTTGGGCAGTAGCATATGTTGAAACAAAAGCAATATATCACAATCTAGAAAATGTAATATACTCAAAAATAGCACCTCTTTTAAGACTTTTAACCCCTCTTAATCCATCTTTATCATGCCAGTTTCCATATTCACCATCATATGAAATGTTTGCATTTAAAACAAATACTGATAAAAAAGATATATTTGATTTATTCCTAAAAGAACTTAATTTGGAGGCAAAAAAGCTAAAATGCAAAACTTCATCTGTAATTGGGTTAAGGGATGAGGAATTATCATCAAATGATTATAAAATAGCTAATAAAGTTTTCTCAGGATTTGGTATTTATTTTAACACAAAGCTAAATACTTTAGAAGACTTGAGTATAGATTTAAGCAGGTCAAAAAGACAAAACATAAGGCGTGAAATCAGAAAATTTGAAAACTCTGCAAATACTCTTGATAAACTAAATACAATAAAAGAATACAAAGAACAAATTCTTAAGATGTTCTCAAGCAATATAGAAAAATACAAATACGAATCAAAAGAAGAATTAATAAAAGAATTTATTGAAGAATTTGATAAAAACAATCTTCTTGAATACTTAGTAATAAAAGACTCAAATTCCGGTATAGCTGGTTGCGCTATGTTATTAAAAGCTAATAATAATCTCTATGGATTAAGAATAGGGACAAATGAGAATAGGGACCATTTTGATTTTTTCTATCTTTCTGTATATGGGCCAGTATCCTATGCTATAAAAAACAAAATCTCAAGATTAGATACTGGCACAGCATCATATCAATATAAAATGGCAAGAGGAGGAAAAAAAGAGAAGATTTATACTCTTGTAAATGCAGACACAAATATTAAAAATATTATGTTAAAAACTATATTAGGGATGTATTCTAAATACAATTATAATAAACATGTAAAAAAAATGGGCAACTAAAATGGATTATAAATTAAAAATACACAAATCATTAAAAGATATAAACTCACATGAATGGGACAAAATAGCTAAAAGATATTTTATGAAAACAAATTTTCTAGAAATTGCTGAGAATCAAGACTTGACTGATAAAGCATATTACTTAGAAATATACCAAGATGAAGAACTTGTGTGTATTGCAGTATTATACCCTCAAAAAGAATATCAAATGTATTTTTCTCTTGAAGAAACCCTTTATGGAAAATATTCAAAATACCTCAAAAAGTTATTTTTGGATTTTGGGAAAACTCTAATATGCCATATGCCATATGCTCCCTCATATAATACATATAATATAAAAGAAGGCAAAAACACAAAAGAGATTTTTATATTTTTATTAGATAAAATAAAAGAGACAGCAAAAAAAGAAGGCTATAAAACTTGTGCTCTTCTATCATATAAAGAAAAAGAATATGAGGGAAGAGAAGAATTAGAAGGTTTTGAGAAAATCTTTTCAGGATATCATGTTGTCGTAGATATATCTTCTCCAGACTTCAACACATTCATTTCAAACATGAGCAAAAATCACAGATCTAGAGCTAAAAAAGAACTAAATAAATTTGATAGCGAAGGGTATAAGCTTGAAATAAAAGATACTATAACTGCAGAGGAGAAAAAAGAAATATATTCCTCATTTGAAGCAAATTTTTACAAATATGGTTTTACTGCCGAACAATTAAAAATAAATAATGCACTTCTTGACTCAATAATAGACTCAAAAGCTCCGATAAAGTTTTTCATTGTAAAAAAAGATGGCAAAATAACTGCCTCTCTTATGTCATTTATTGACAATTATGGACTTATAAACTACAGAGTAGGGCAAAACAATCAAATTAATGACCCTGTCCAGTTTTTTAAAGTATCCATTTATGGCCCTTTAAAATATGCTTATGATAATAATATAAAATCAATAGATTTAGGTACTGGAAGTTACAAATACAAAGTAAGAAGGGGGGGAAAACTTATAAGCACATACTCGTTAATATATCCTATTAATCCCATTAAAAGAATATTGTTAAAACCTCTAATGAATATTGTTAAAAAAAGAAACATAAAAAAACATAATTCCAGAATTGATTGAAAATGACAAAAAGCAATAAAAACCTAAGGATGAAAGCAACTGAGCTTCTTCTAAAAAATGCAAGCAAAGACACATACTTGGCTCTTGAGGATATAAAAGACAAATCAAAAATGTCGCAGGACAAACTTAAAGAATATGCAGATGAGAAACTTAAAAAACTACTCATGCATGCATACAATAATGTCCCATATTACACAAAAGTTTTAAAAAATGCCAAAGTAATAGACGAAAACAATAATGTTGTACTTGACAACTTCGATAAAATCCCAATTCTGACAAAAGAAATATTAAGAGAAGAATATGAAAATCTAAAGGCAAAGAATCTTTCTGAGATGAAATGGTATTTCAACACATCAGGAGGGTCATCGGGAGAGCCTGCAAGATTTATACAATCAAATATCTATAGTACATACAATGTTGCAAATAAAATTTTCTATAAAATAAATATTGGGGCTCATATTGGAGGCAGAGAACTTAGACTATGGGGTTCTGAAAGAGATATATTAGAAGGAAAAGAAGACCCGAAAATATTAATTAGAAACAAACTCTACAACAGAAAAGAGATAAACATGTTTAAATTATATTACCCTGAAATTCCAATACATTTAGAGACATGGGATAAATTCAAACCTGAATGGGTTGAAGGTTATGTCCATGTAATGATTGAGTTTGCAAAATATGCACTAGAGAACAAAATCAAAGTTCACGCTCCATTAGGAATTCTATGTACAGCAGGAACCTTAGACTACAACATGAGAAAAACTATAGAAAAAGCATTTAACACAAAAGTTTATAACAGATATGGTTCAAGAGAAGTGGGAGACATTGCATGCGAAGATAATACAAACAAAGGCCTTAGAATTAGTGTTTGGAATCAGAAAGTTGAAATACTAGACGAGAAAATGAAACCTACAAATGAAATGGGAAAAGTATTCATTACAAATTTAAACAATTATGCAATGCCACTAATAAGATATGAAATAGGCGATATGGCATTCAAGGGAGATAACTGGGATTATATAAAAAATGTTTCAGGAAGAATAACCTCAATTTTCAAGACAAAAGACGGAGGATTTTTTGATGGATGCTATTTTAGAACAATACTCTCATATAAAGATTGGATTAAGCAATTTCAGATAATCCAAAAAGATTATGAAAACATAGAATATATTTTCGTCCGAAGAGATAAAAACTACAAAATGCCGCAAAAAGAAAAAGATGAACTAACAGAAAATGTAAGAAAACTACTAGGAGAAAATTGCATAGTAACTTTTAAATTTGTAGATAAAATTGAAGGCCTTAAAAGTGGAAAATATTTATATACAAAGAGCGAGATATAAAACATGAAAGTTTTACACTTAATAGACCATTTTGGAAACGGTGGAGCCCAAGTTGTAGTAAGAGATATTGTAGCAAACAATAAAGACCATTTAATTCTTGCTCTTAGCAAAAAAGAGAATGAATTTAAAGTTCCAAAAAATGTAAGTGAAAGACTTAATATATTAAATTTTAAAGGTAAATGGAATATAAAGGAAATAACGGCAATAAATAGGCATATAAAAGAAAATAATATTGATGTTATAGACATCCACCTGAAAAAAGCACTTCTAGACACTTTTCTATTTAAACTATTTTTTAGAACAAAAGTTAAAATTGTAATACACGAACATGGACCTATTAATTCTCCTAAAAAATCATATGCAAGAATTCTAAGATTGCTATCGCCCAAAATATCAACAGTAATTGCAGTATCAAATAGCACAGCAGATAGATTGCATGCTATAGCAAAGATTCCAAAAAACAAAATAGAGATACTAAGAAACTTCATTGATTTTGAAAACATGGAACTATTAGATGAAAAAGAAAAAGAAGAATTAAGAAAAAGCATAGGTATAACTAAAGAAAATTTCACAATAGGATTCTCAGGAAGACTGCACCCTTTAAAAAGACTTGACACAGTAATAAATGCTGTAAAATCAATTGAAGATGAGAATATAAGATTGCTTATCTTAGGAGATGGCCAGCAAAAAGAAGAACTTGAAATATTAGCAGGAAATGATAAAAGAATAATTTTTTTAGGATTTAGAAATGATGCTAAAAAACTCTATCAACTAATGAATGCTACAATTCTGGCATCAAACACAGAAGCCAGCCCTATTATGTGTTTTGAGTCAATGACATATGGACTTCCACTTATAGGCTCAGATATTGATGGAATAAAAGAATTGGTAAAAGATAATGAAACAGGATTAATATTTAAAGTTGGAGATGAGAAGGATTTGGTAAAAAAAATCACACTTTTAAAAAACAATAAATCTCTTCAAAGTAAAATAAAAGAAAATGCATTAAAAGAAGCCAAAAAGTATGATATAAAGGAATATAATAAAAAGCTTAAAGAAATATACGAAAAATGAAGAAAAAGAAAATCTTATTTCTTGCAACACATGCATATACTCTATTTAATCCAAAAGAAAAAACTCCTCATGGTGGCTCTGAAGTCCAGCTAGTCTCTATTGCTAAAGAGCTAGCAAAAAATGATAAACTAAATCTCACATTTGTTGTTGGTGATTTTGGCCAAAAAAGAAAAGAATGCTACAATAAAATAAATGTAATTAAATCATTCAATCCAAAAAGCAAAGGTGCATCCGTTGCTAAAAAAGCTATACAATCTCTAAAATATTTTTTACTTCTAGCAAAAGAGAATCCGAGCATTTGCATAACAAGTTCAGCTAACTCAACAGTTGGAGTAGTTGGTCTATATTGCACACTTTTTAGAAAAAAGCATATACACAGATGTGCAAATATTATTGATGTAAATGGAATTTGGATAAAAAATAATGGAGTACTTGGAAAAGTATACAAATACGGCCTTGAACATGCAGATATTGTTTTATGCCAGACAAACGACCAATTAAAAGCAATTAAAGAAAACCACAATAGAGAAGATGCAATATTATACAAAAACATATTTGACTTCTCTCAAGAAAAAGAGATAAAAAAAGAAGATTATATTCTATGGGTTGGAAGAGCTCATGATAGTAAAAAACCAGAAAAATTCTTAGAACTTGTCAAAAAAAATCCAAAACTAAAATTTGTAATGATATGCAACAATCAGTCAAAAGAATTATATGAAAAAATAGAAACTCAGGCAAATGAACTAAAAAACCTAACATTTATAGAGAAAATTCCATTTCATGAAATACAACAATACTACGACAACGCAATAGCATTTGTCTCAACATCTGACTTTGAAGGATTTGCTAACACATTTATACAATCAGGACTTGGAAAAACTCCTATTCTAACACTAAACTCAAATCCAGACCAGTTTATAACAAAATACAACTGCGGTCTCTTTGCAAATGGCTCTGAGCAAAAATTAAATGAAAATTTAAACACTATTATAAATAACAAGAAACTACAAGAACAAATGGGTGAAAATGCATACAATTATGTGAAAGCAAACTATGATGTCAAAGATAATATTAAAATTATAGAAAAACTTGTAAATTAAAC
>CAYLKB010000019.1:18446-19096 GCA_964384165.1 uncultured Methanosarcinales archaeon | reverse complement strand
CTAACCTTTATATATTTTATTCTGCTTAAAACTTTTAAACTCCGAACGGAGCTTTCATTTAAACTATTACTTAAACAATTAATATTTATAATAATTTCAGTTTATATCTTATTTGGTTTAATTTTATTTATATTTCAAAATAATTTAATTTATAGAGTTAATAATCAAGATTTTTATGATTGTTATAGTTTAGATTATACTAAAAAAATAAATCATAATGGGACTAGATTTTATTATGGTAAAAATAATAACTCAAATGAATTAATTATATTTTACCATGGAAATGCCGGTTCAGCATGTGATAGAGCAATACTTGGAAATTATTTTTACAAAAATAATTACTCATTTATAATAGTTGAGTATGTTGGTTATTCAAATAGAAATATAAGTCCAACAAAAGAATTACTATTTAATGATGTTAATAATGTAAACGATTATATTCAAACTTTGAATCATTCTAAATTATTTATTGGAACTGAAAGTATTGGGAGTGCATTTGGTACTTATCATGTTTCAATATCAAATCCAGATAAAGTATTTTTAATTTCACCATTTGATGAATTAAAAAATGTTATTTTAGATAAATACCCAATTTATCCTGTTGAATTAATGTTACATTACAATTACAATAATTATAATATGTTAGAAAA
>CAYLKB010000019.1:18046-18436 GCA_964384165.1 uncultured Methanosarcinales archaeon | reverse complement strand
ATACTAGTTTCATAATTATATTTCATGGAGATAATGATAATGTAATTCCAAATGATTTAAGTTTAAATTTATTTAATTCAATTAAATCTGAAAATAAAAAATATGTTATTAAGAAAGGAAAAGGTCATAATGATATGTATAGTTATGAATTATTTGATGAAATTATAAAATTTTTGAAACAAAATGTAACCCAAATCCAATAAAAACAGACTCACACCCAAGAAGGAGGGCTTTAATAAATAAAACCCAAACATAAACATATCTATTTCTTTATAAATAGTTAAAATAAAAAAATTATATGAATGTAAAATTAATATTAATATTTAGCTATATCTTAACTTTTATAGCAATCTTGATACTAATTTTAAAAATCTTTTATCCAAATCACAG
>CAYLKB010000019.1:11362-18036 GCA_964384165.1 uncultured Methanosarcinales archaeon | reverse complement strand
TTAATTGCTTTCTCAATATATGCAATAAGTTGGGTTCCTTTTCTTTATAGTTTAATTAAGTTTAAGAAAATTGAGAAATTTATTAATATACATAAAAAAAAGATTTCTATATTTAAAAGATATAAATTATATTTTACCAATTCATTTATCATAATTTTAATTGGATATCTAATATTAGTAATTTTTCCAGTAGATAATTTTGAGTATATTAAGATTGAAAAAGATGTTTTAAAAAAACAAATTAATAATGACATTGAAAGATTAAAAATATATCAAATAGGTCAAGAAAAAGTAATATCTCTATTTAATGATAATGTTAATATTCTTAATAAAAATTTTAACAATTTAACAATAGAAGATAAAGAAGTATTAATAAGTCTTTGGAGTTCATATTTAGATTATTCAAGAGAATTAGATTCATTAAGTCAAAGACACAAATATTTTTATCAAATTAATTATATAGAAGAACCTGAATTAAATTCCAAATCATTTCTAATTGCATATACTTCTTTTATTTCAAATTATGAGTCATTTTTCAAACTTAATAAACTTCTAAATAAATCAATATTTATTAAAACAATGTTTAATGAAGAGAATTTAGAACTTGAAATTTATAAAAATTCATATCTAGATTTATCTACAAGTTTTATTAATGTAAATAATGCAATTAGGCTTAATGTTGGCCTTGCAAATATTTTATTTATAGAGAAATTTAGAAATAACATTACAAGTAATGAAATAAATTTAATAAATATAAGTAAAGAAAAATACTCAACTATTAATTCACTAGTCAATATTAATTCTAATGTTATTTATGAAACACCATTAGAATATTTTGAACAAAATACATTTGAAACATGGTTTCCAGCACAAAAAGGAATTGCAAATGGGATAGGACATTTAAAATTAAGTTTTAGAGAAAAATATATTTCAAATGAATCATTAGATAAATTAAAAACTAATTTAGAACCTGGAGACATATTTTTACAAAGAAGAGAATGGCAATTAACTAATGTTGGAATCCCTGGTTTTTGGACCCATTCTGCATTATATTTAGGAAATAATAATGAATTTGAGAATTATTTTAATGATATAATTTCAAAAGAGGATTTAAGAATACTAATAAAAAGAACAAATAATGATTTTTATTTAGATTATTATAAAAATAATTTAGAAGTTATTGAGGCATTAGCAGACGGAGTAATATTAAATTCATATTATGTTAGTGCAAATGCAGATTATTTAGGAGTCTTAAGAGTTAATATTAGTAAAGAAGATAAATTAAATAGTTTAATTAAGGCAATATCATATTATAAAAAACCATATGATTATAACTTTGATTTTGTAACGGATAATGAAGTTGTATGTTCTGAATTGATATTTAAAGCATACCATATAACAAATTCTTCAAAAGGAGTTCCATTTGAACTTGAAATTACTTCTGGCAGATTAATGCTTTCACCAAATAATATTGTAAAACAATATAATTTAAATTTGATTAACAATAATTTAGAATTTGTTGCATTTTTAAATTATGATGGTGAAAAAATTATTTTTGATTCAGAAAGTAATTTTAAAAAATCATGGAGAATTGAATAAAAATGGTAATAAAAAATAATTTTTCATTAGTATTATCAGGTGGTGCAGCTTTAGGTATAGGACATTTGGGAATTATAAGATATTTGCAAGAAAATAAGATAGTGCCAAAAGAAATAATTGGGACATCAATGGGTGCATTATTAGGAGCTGCTTATGCTATAGGTTTAACATATGATGAAATAAATAATATTCTAGAAAAAATAAATTATCTAAAATTATTAAAAGTTAATATATTTAAAAAAAATGCTTTAATAAATTTAAAAAATATTAAACTAATTTTAGAAGAAATTTTTGAAACTAATGATTTTAATTCAGTTAATATTGATTTAAAAATAGTTACTACAAATATTGAAACTGGTGAAACAACTATATTTGATAAAAATAATAATATTAAATTAGTAGATGCAATGTGTGCTTCATTTGCAATTCCAGGCATTTTTGAACCATATTTAATAAAGAATGAATTATATTGGGATGGTTTATTAACATCTAATTTGCCAATTGAATTTTCATCTTATAATAATATTTTAGCTGTAGATGTTATAAATTTAAATTTAATTCAAAATACTAAAGTAGATACAATAAAATCATCTTTAGAAAAAAGTTTTTTTATATCTATATTAAATCAAACAAAATTAAAAATTAAAAATTACCCAAAAATAATATTAATAAACTTAGACTTATCACAATTTAATTTATATGATTTTCATAAATGGGAAAAAATCTCAATAGAAAGTTATAAACAAATTAAGGAGAGATTTTCCTAAATCTTATACTTTAATACCAAAAACCAAGAAAAATAAAAGACTAATAGTAATTAAAAATTTATCAAAAGTTTACAAATAAGTTTATATTATCAATAAAAGAAACTCAAAAACTACTAAAGAATTGTATAAATTGTTAAAAAATATTGAAAAAAAAAAAAAAATTAAGAATCTGGGATTAGATAAATTTCATTTAGTAATACATAAGAATCTAAAAGAAAGATTATCAAAGGATTTGTGATAATAAAAATAAAAGAAAATCACCTAAATTCCAAACAATCTCTTGAAAAAATCAATAATCATTTCAAATAAATTCCTATCATTTTGAGAATCATCATTAGTATCATCATTTGACCCATCATCAATATTCTCAAAAGTTTTAACATATTCCTTCATCCCATTATAATATATATTAAATACATCAACATTCTCCTGCAAATATACCTTTCCAGAAATGCTTTTCTCATCAATAACCTGAATACAAATTTCATTAGATTCACTTACATCAACATTCAAATTAATATATGATATATTATCACCACCAATAATAACTTCAGTATCCAAATTATGACAAGGAGTTAAAAGCCAAACAGTTAAATCATAATAAACAACATTATTCTCAGAATCTAACTCAACAACAATGTTCTTAAGATTATCAGTTTGACCGCCACCCATTTTATTTTCTAAAAAATCAATATCATCTTTTGACTGATTTGATAAAAGATTTCCCGAACAAAGACCAGTTTCTAACCTTTGACCATAATCATTTGCATAAACAAGATAATGATTACCAATTTCAAAATTAAAACCACATGAAGCACTATCTTTATTAGTATATAAACTAATCCTATCTTTAAATTCTCCCTTATAGACGCTTCCAACATCAAATTCTACGATATAACCCAAATCTGCCTTCTCAATTGATAAAACCTTTCCAATAAAAATCAATGATGACATATTATACTTATCTTCAAGACTTACATCAGTAACACAGCTACATGTATATCCTATAGTTATTACGCCTAGAATAACTGCAATAAATATTAATATCTTTTTCATATTTATTAAAAGAGAATCATATTTATAAACATAGTCATAACTTCAAATTCATTTAAAATTACCTTTATTGTGTTGTTTTTACACTATTACGATAATTTTATAAATAAATAAATATTATATAGTGTAATACACACACTTTTGTGTATTTCAAAAACATAAAAAATGGTAATCGACGTAAATACAGCTATGAAAAAAATACAAGAAAGAAATGCGCCTTTAATTGAAAAATTGGAAACAATAATAGATGAAGCAATTATAAATCAATGTGGAAGATTTCCTGTAACAATTGACACAAAAACTGCTGGAAACATACCTTCAAACATAATTCAAAACTGTTTAAACAAATATAGAACAGCGGGATGGGATGCTAATTATAACAATAACCAAAGAGATGGAAATTACATTTCAATTAAACCAAAAAAACAACAAAACAACACAGAAAATATAGGCAGTCCCAATTATGTAGGACTTTATGGAATGGGAGGGTCAGGACCTTACGAAAAATATAGTGTAATATGTACACCTTTAAAAAAATAAAAAATGAAAAGAGAAGAATTTGCAAAAGGAAGAATACAAATCCCTAAAGCACTTGATGGGGATGCATACACAGTAGCAGGAGAAGCATTATCAGCTGAAAAACCAAAAGAAAAATCAGTATACGGTCTAACATTTAGGCGTTCGCCAAAAGATGCACCAGAATTTCAAGGATTGGCAAAAGATGACAGAATGATTTTCTATGGGCTAACAGATTATATCAGAAACAACTTAACAAAACCAGTAACAAAAGAAGACATAGACAATGCAGAACAATTCATGCAAACAGCCCATGCTTTTGGTGGAAAACTAGAATTTGACAGAAAACCATGGGACAGAGTAATTGAAGAATATGAGGGATATTTGCCATTAAAAATCAATGCAATACCTGAAGGTTCTACATTTTACAAAAATGAAGTCCCAGTCCAAGTTGAAAGTCTTGACAAAGGTTTTGGAGAAATCTCAGCTCTAGTTGAAGCTCATTTAGTAGGAATGGTATCAATAGCATCAACAAGAGCTACTATGGAAAGACATTTACTAGAAAGAATAAAAGAATATGCAGCTGAAGACATGCCAGAGAAATCACTTGAAGAACAATTATTTGCTGCACAATTAATAGTTCACGATTTTGGTATGAGGGCTAGTTCATCATCAGAAGAATCGGAAATATTAGGTAAAGCTCATCTCTTATCATTTCCAGGAACAGACACATTCAATGCAGCATATCAAGCATATATTCAAAATAACAATCAAAGAGTAGGCTCATCAGTATTAGCACTAGCCCACAGAACAGTTATGGGATTTGAAAGCGAACAGGCATGTTTTGACAATTTAAGAGAAAAAGCAGGAAAAGGCTCAATTGCATCATTCGTTGCAGACTGCTATAACTTTCATGATGCAGTTAAAAACAAATTACTTCCAATGGCAAAAGAATCTGCTAATCAAGATGGAACTATAATAGTTGCAAGACCTGACTCAGGAGATTATCTTGAAAATATTTTATATATTGTAAATAATGCAAGAGATGCAGGACTCAGCTCAACTCAGCCAAACAGTAGACATGCAATGACTAACTTAAGATTTATTCAGGGCGACTCAATGGACTGGAATAAAATAAGTAGAGCAATGGATACTCTAAAAGAAAATGGTTACTCTCCCGTAAATTGCGGAATATTCGGAGTTGGTGGATGGCTTAGAAACACTCCAAACAGAGACACTCTAAGCGTAGCATATAAATTAATGGCAAAAGGAGAAGAACTAGAACCAGTAGTTAAACTCTCAGATACAAAAGCAAAAATGTCAGTTCCAGGGCCTGTAAAAATTTTCAGAGGCCAAGCAGTCCACGAACCATCAACTACAATGCATTATGAGGATATACCAAATGGAATAAATATTGTAACAAATTTTTATGATGGTTCAAAACAAGGCCTAAGTAAATTTGGCAATGCATGTCTTGAAGACTTTGCAACTCTTCAACTAAGAACAATTGAAGGATTTGATTTATCACCTCCAACTAGAAGAGTCTTAAGTGATGAAATAATGAGTATTCAGGAAAGAACTCTTAAGCAATATGGCAGAGACCAAGCCGATTATAGGTTTTAATAAAAAATGAAAAAAGCATTATGGATAGGAAGATTTCAACCCTTCCACTTAGGACATTTATCAGCAGTAAAACAAATAAGAAAAGATGGTGTAGAAAAATTAATTATTGGTGTAGGTTCAGCTCAAGAAAAACACACACTAAAAAACCCTTTCACATATGAAGAAAGAAAAGAATTAATTTCAAGAACACTAAATGAGAATATTACACTAGAATATAATATAATTCCAATACCAGATTTTAACAATGACGAACAATGGAAAAAATACATATTACAAAAACTTAGTAAAAAAAAACAAACAAAAGGTTGGAGTGATTATGAAATAGAAACTGATTACGGATTCGATGCAGTATACTCAGGAAATCCATGGGTTAAAAGCATATTTGAAAATATGAATGTTAAAGACATTGATGAAACAAAAGTGCCTATATCAGGATCAAATATAAGAACAATGATTGCAGATAATGAAAACCTAGAATCATTAATGTCAAAATCTGCAATTGAATACTTAAATGAGATTGATGCCATAAAAAGACTAAGAGATTTAACACCAAAACCAAGAAATCCATATCTTGCAACAGATGCCATTATTGAAATAAATAACAGCATAGTACTAGTAAAAAGAAAAAATGAACCAAAAAAATACGCTCTGCCAGGAGGATTTGTTGAATATGGTGAAAGTGCTGAAAATGCTGCAATCAGAGAAGCAAAAGAAGAAACCAACATTGACTTTAAAATTACAAATCTTCTTGGATTTTATTCAAACCCAAAAAGAGACCCAAGAAACCATATAGCATCAGCAGTATACTACGGTAGAGGAAATGGAGAATTGAAAAAGAATGAAGAATCTGAAAATGTTATATTAGTTAGTCCATCAATTGCAGCACATTATATGGACTTAGCCTTTGACCATAACAAAATATTAAAAGATTATCTAATGCTAAAATACTAATAATAAAAAGACAAATAATAAGAATAATAGTAATAATAATTAGAATAATAAAAGTAATAAAAGTAATAAGAATAATAAGAATAATAATTATAATAATATTATTAATTATTATAAAATCAAATCCATTTCTTAGGTTTAAAAATTGTCTCTCTAGACCTTACTTTA
>CAYLKB010000019.1:0-11352 GCA_964384165.1 uncultured Methanosarcinales archaeon | reverse complement strand
ATAATACTTCGCAGGCCTCATCCTACCTATTTTTTTGTATTCATCAAGTTCTTCAATCATGTCAAGTTCAAATATTTTCTTTCTAAAATTTCTCTTATCTAATTTCTCCTCAAGTATTATCTCATAAACTTCCTGAAGTTCTGCTAAAGTAAATTTCTCTGGAAGAAGTTGAAAAGCAATATTTGTATATTGAATTTTATTCTTAATTCTATCAATTGCCATATTAATAATATCTTTATGGTCAAATGCAAAATCCATCTTCTTAATGTTGCTCAAATTATACCAATCTGCAAACTCATATTTCTCTGATGGAATTAATTTTACCTTATTATAATCTATAAGAGCATAATAAGCAATTGAAATTGTCCTTCCCCTTTTATCTCTATCTAACTCACCAAAAGTATATAATTGTTCAAGATATACATTATCAATATTAGTATCTCTGAATAAAATATTTTTAGCATTCTGTTCAAGGCCAACCTCTGCCCTGCCAAAACCTCCTGGAATTGAAAAAAGATTCTTATATGGTTTTCTTGACCTTTTATTAACCAAAACTTTTAGTAATTTATCTTTTATTGTGAAAATAACCAAATCAATTGCAACAGAAATCCCTTGATGTTTAGAATAATATTCATATTCCTTCATGTATTCATCCTCACTGAATACTTTCCTTTCTACCATAAAACAATTTAAAAAACAATATTTATAAACTTAACCACTCAAATCTAAATCTACAAACTTTACAATTTTACTAAAACCATTTATCAACAAGCTCATCATAACTGCCATCTTCAATTGAATCAATTAGCACAACATTAATCTTTTCTCTTAAACTGCTACCTTGCTCAAAAGTAATACCATAAAATGAAGGAAAATAAGTAGAATCAAGTAAAATTAAATCATTATCATTTGTATTAAGATAATATTTTAAAAGAGGAGTATCATGGACTACAGCATCCACCTCACCATTCTCAAGTTTTGAAATAGCATCTGCAATACTCTCTGAAGGAACTTGTCTTGCGCCCCAATTTCTTATCAACTCTTGAGTTTGAGTCCCAGAAATAACAGCAACTTTCTTCCCTGCCAAATCATAAGCTGAATTTATCTCAAACTGCAATTCATTTAAAGTAAATTGTGAACTAAGTTGTCCAATAATCAAACCAAATATAATAATTCCACTAAGTATAATAAAGCTTCCAAAAAATTTCCCCCATGGTTTCTTTGGTACAACATCCCCATACCCAACAGTAGACATTGTAACAATAGTCCACCACATTCCTCTTGAAACTCCTGCAAAATATTTCTCACTAAAACTACCATTTTTTCTTTCAATAAGCCATATAACATGAGAACAAATCACAATATATGCAAAAAATATAAAAATAGTCATTAGAAAATCTTTAGAAAATAAAATATCAAAAACCGATAATTTATCAACATCATTTCTTGTAACAATTCCTAGAGAAGACTCAAAAAAAGGATAAGAAAAATCCATATACTCTTCTCTTACAGAAGTAATAGTTGTTGCAGCAATTCCCAAATCAACATCCCCATTTTGAATTGTATTAAAATGTGACTTCAAATCAGTATCATAATAATAAGTTATATTATAATCACCATCCATTCTATCAAACAACATCTCAATTAAATCTATAGAAAAACCTGTAGGTTCAGAAGGATTAGGATATGCAATAACAAAAGGCTCAGCAGGTTTTATACCAACAGTAATATCTATCGCAAACACATTATTAGTATAAAAAAATAAAAATAAAATTAAGACTAATAATTTTTTCATAAATACATACAATAATTAAAATTTATAAATCTTTTCAATTCAAACAAACACCATTCTTACAACCATTAGCACATTCTAATACTTTATATTCTAAGATATTATCACTGCTACATCCATACTCAATAACTCCGTTATAATAAACTACACTATCATCACTTAATGCGCCATTACATCTATCATGTTGAATATCAATATTTCCTATCTCATGAATTTTTACTATAACATTTCCTTTAACACTTCTATCATCTCCATCAGAGTCAGTACATTCTGCAGTAAATCCATCCTCAAAATAACCATTATCATCTCTGCATGCTCCTCCATCACAACCATTTACACACCAAAACTTATTCTCCTTAGCCATTGGATAACCATCTTTACACGAATATTCAATTAGCAAATCCTTAACATCATCATCATTTGAAGTCACAGGGTCGCAATAATCAACAGTGTGCGAGATTACACCTTCATCAACATACGAATAATCAACAACAACTCCTTTTGAGAAATAATCAATTCCTCCATCTGAGTCTTCACAACCTTCAATATCAACCTCTACAAAATCTGAATCATAATCAGCTTCATCATAATTTACATGATAATAATACTCATATCTAATATCTTCTTTTCCACTTGCTGAGCATTCAAGTACTATTTTCAATTTTGCACCATTAATTAAATCATCTATATTAAAAATATGATATGTTGAAGTAGAATATTTGTCTTTATCATGTTCAATATTTTCATATTTCTCATCAATTATTTGAGTAACAGCAATCTCACAATCAGCTTCATCAGTCTTTACTGTAAAATCCAAATACTTTGAATTAATATCAGAACCCTCCTCAGGTGAAATATATTTAATTTCAACTTTATTCATATTATCATCCTTATTCTTATCATAATCATCATATTCCTCATCATCTTTGTAGTAATCTTCATCCTTATAATTATCTTCATCTTTGTATTTATCTTCCTCCTTATACTTATCATCTTCATATTTACCATCATCACTATAACTACCACCTTCTTTATTTATACAAGCCCCATTTTCACAGCCATACTCACATTCAAACCTTATTGTTTGAGTTGGTGGATATCCCTCAACACATTTATATTCAACAAGCCATTTAGGTTTACTTGAACCTACAGTATCACAATAGTCAGTTGTAGAATAATTCTCATGAAAATCATAATTATTATCAATAATTTCTCCTTTTTTAAAATAATTTATACCACCATCTGTATCCTCGCAACCCGTTATATCAATTTTTACAAAATCTGTACTATATTTTCCATCATCATAACTTGCATAATATACATATTCTTTTTTTAATTCATCATACCCTTCAGCATAACATTTAAATTCAGCAATATATGTAGCCCCACTTTTAACTTTTTCATAATCATAAGAAAAATAAGTTGTAGTCTTAGATGCACCAGGATTTACTTCTACAACTGTTTTTTTATCTTCGTATTTTTCAGTTAACTCAAAATTACAATCTACCTCAACATCAGTTCTAATTCTAAAACTTGCATATTTAGAATCTAATTTTGATTCAGGTTCTGGATATACATATTTAACTTCTATTTTATTTTTACCAGATTCACTCTCTCCTACTCCTTCTTTATTTTTCCCAATATCTTTCTCTTCCTCAGCCTTATCAGAGTCTTTCATACTATCATCATTTTCTTTTGAGTTCTCAGATGTTTTCTGTGATGAATGTTTTTTTATACATTCTACAATATTATTATCATTATCAAAATATCCAATTAAATAAAATTCAGTATCAATATCACTAACTGTAAACTTGTACATATTCTTAGGTATCAACTCCTTACCACAATTCATAATATATTCCTCAGTTAAACCTTCACTCTCATTAACATTATAATATACTAAAACAAACTCTGAATTAGGATAATCATTAAGAAATGATTTAACATTAGGATTATTCTTTATAACACTCTCAGGACTTATTGCAACACTACATCCTGCAACTATAACTGCTACAAATACAGTAAACACTAACATATATCTTTTTAATATCATATTTAATTAATCAAAATTAATAGTTTATATTAATTCTCAGTTACTTTCAAGTGAATTGAATAATTAACTTTTTAATAAATTAATATCAAAAAAATAAACTTCAAACAAAGAACTTTATAAACACTCTCCCATAAATATAATATATATGATAATAAAGCAAATTCCCCAAGATTTTATAGTAGAAGAATTATATGATTTAAAAGAACTGAAAAAAAAAGAAAAGGACCATAAAGACTCATACCATTATTTCACACTTGAAAAAACTAATTACCCACAATTAAAAGCAATTGAAATTGTTGCAAGAATATTTAATACATCATCAAAAAGAGTGCATTTCTCAGGCACTAAAGATAAAGTTGGAATAACAACTCAACTAATCTCAATTAGTGGAGCAAAAAAAGAAAACCTAGAAAAAAATCTCAACTTCTTTAACGAGAAATTCAATGATTTAAAATTAAAATATATTGGCGAATTCCCAGCGAGACTAAATCTTGGAGATAATATTGGAAACAAATTTAAAATTACAATTAGAGACCTCAATATTGACGAAATAGAGACTGCCAAAAAAAATGCAATTGAAATATCAAATAAAGGTGTGAAAAATTATTACGATGACCAAAGATTCGGTTACGCAAATAATTCCCACATTGTAGGAAAATATATTTTAAAAAATAATATCAAATCAGCAATATTTGAAATATTAACATCTCTACCACAAAACTCATCTCCTGAAGCAGTTGAATTTACAACAAAAATAAAAGAAAATTTTCAAGAAATATGCAATGCTGATAAAAAAACCATAGATGAAATAATATTTATTGCACCAAAATATCTTATCGGAGAAACACAAATACTAAATCATTTATCAAAATATAAAAACGATTTCCCCGGAGCATTAAGAAAATTACACAAAAAACTTAGAACTCTCTATATTTGCGCTTTTCAATCATTTGTTTTTAATGAAACAATAAAAAATATTCCAATTGAAGAACTAACAGATGTCTCATTGCCTCTTATTAATGAAAACTCTACATTCAATGACAAGAAAATTGAAAATATTACAAATGATATTCTTAAAAATGAAGAAATTACATATGAACACTTCAAACTTCAGCCTATGCCAGAATTAAAACTACTAAATGCTCAAAGAAAAGCTGTATTAAAACCTCAAAAACTAATACTTCACAATGAAGAAAAAGATGAATTAAACTTAAACAAATACAAACTTATTGCAGAGTTTGAACTTGAAAGCGGTGCGTACGCAACAAATATAATAAAACAACTATTACAAAACTAATATAAATAAATATTTATTTGATAAAATTATGAATAACAAGATATTAATTGGACTCCCAGCATACAATGAAGAAAAAGTAATATCAAAAGTAATAACTGATATAAAAAATGAAGGTTATGATAATATCTTGGTAGTTGATGATTGTTCTGCAGACAACACCCTAAATGAAGCATTAAAGAATGGAGCTATAGGTTTAAGACACGAAATAAACAGAGGTGCAGGCGGAGCTACAGCTACAATAATTGAATACGCAAAAAGAAATAATTATGATATATTAGCTTTAATGGACTCAGACGGACAACATTCTCCAAAAGATATAAAAAAACTAATATCAAATTTAAATGGATATGATGTAATAATAGGTTCTAGAATGATTAATTCTAAAGGTATGCCAATTATTAGAAAAATTTTAAACTCAGGAGGAAGTTTTTTGACATGGTTATTTTTTGGCCTATATGTCAGAGACTCTCAAAGTGGATTTAAAATATTAAATAGAAAAGCAATAGAAAATATAAGCCTTACATATGACAGATTCGAGTTTTGTTCTGAAATGATAGGTGAAATATACAAAAAAAAATTAAGATTCAAAGAAATTCCAATCAAAGTTATATATACCAAACACTCACTAGCTAAAGGCCAAAGTCTAAAAAATGGAATTAAAATGATTATGAGATTTATCTTAAGAACATAAAAGTTTATAAAAAAAAGAATAAATAAAATAATAAAATGCAATTCATTTCAATATTTTTCATAATAGTAAGTTTAGTTGTAATAATATACTTATACAATTTATTTAAATCCTCAAAAAGATTGCCTATAGTATTTGAGCTATTTGCTATTGGAGTATATGCAGTTATCATAGTAATTTTTTTATTCCCGGAATTATTAAAGGTAATTGAAAATATATTTGGAATACAATCAGCTTTAAATTTTATTATATACCTTAGTATCTTTGTAGCTTATTTATTCATATTCACACTATATAAAGAAAAAGAACAGCAAAGAGTAGAAATCTCAAAACTTACAAGAGAAATAGCTTTTTTAAAAAGAGAAATTTTCAAAAAAAAAGATAAAGAATAATTCATTTTACTCAATTTTTACTAATAAATTAAAAATCCTAAGAATTGCTATCCCCACCATAAATGATGGAGTATTACGCAATTCTTCGAGACGGATTTTTAGTCATCGTTTAAAGTTAAGCCCCACCCTAAAGGATGGGGTAATCTTGAAACGATATACATTTAATTATTCAATTAAAAGATTCTAAAGGTTCAGTAATAGAATTAACAAAAACCGTTTTATTTACAGGAGTATCAAAGCTTAAATTATCAGTATTATTTTTCATATTAAACAAATATCTCTCCCAAACAATTATTGAATCATGTAAAGATGAAACAAACATGTTAGATTTATATATTAATAATTCCATATCATATAAAAAACTCAAAGTCTCAGAATCAAGATTAGTAGTATTTTGCAAATATTCATAATCTTTTGAAATATTATCAATACTCCTATTTAATTTTTCAAGTTCTTCTTTAAGATTTTTTAAATTCTCTATAGCATCAACAACACTTGTTAATACTATTATATTTTGTTCTTCAAGTGTTGTATTTTTTAATAAATAATTTTCTATAGAATTATCTGATATCTTCTCAAATTCATCAGCAGCAACATTACCAGCCCCATCAATATGAAATGAACATGAAGAAAAAAACAATAATAATAAAATTAATAATAAATACAAATTGTAAGAATTTAAGCTATTTGGCATATAAAACTAAAAATTTACTTATTTAAATACTTAATTACTATATAAATATAAAAATATCAATCATTATCAAAAAAACTATAATAACTATCTCCAACAATAATATGGTCCAAAAACCTAATATTTAGCAATTTAGCTACCTCCTTAATTTTTCTTGTAATATTTCTATCCTCATCACTAGGCGTAGGGTCGCCTGAAGGATGATTATGAAGAAGAAATATGCCACTTGCATCAAGAGATAAAGCTCTTTTTATAATTTTTCTTGGCTCTATAATTGAAAAATTTATTGAACCTTCATGTAGAAATTCTTTTTTTATAACATTATTTTTTGAATCAACAAAAACAACCATCACTTTCTCAATAGTAAGTCCTGAAAAATCGCATTTAGCATATTCATAAACATCCTCAGAACAACTAACCTGAATTTTCTTTTCATTATTTACCCTATTAAACAATCTTCTGGATAGCTCAAAAACAGCAACAATCTGACTTGCTTTAACTATAGATACACCATCAAAACACAGCAAATCATCAATAGTTACTCTTGGTAAATTCCTATTAGAATAACATTCAATGATATCTCGTGAGAGCTCAATAACATTTTTATTTCTTGAACCTGTCCTTAAAACAATTGCCAAAAGATCAATTTCCGTTAAATTCTCTGGACCAATTCTCATTAATTTTTCTCTTGGCATCTCATCAATATGCAAACTATCAGCAAGTTTCATTAAAAAGCAAGAAAGAAATTATTTTATAAAATTTCATATTAAAATTTATCCATAAAATTTAACTTAATACTCTTGTTCAATATAAACTTCATTAAAAACTCTATCTATTGTCGTATAAGGAATACCATTTCTCTCAAGAGTCCTATAAATCATATCTTTAGCATACTTATCTTTATATTTTTCAACATATGCCTTAGCTTTTAAATAAAGCGGGTCTTCTGGTGGCTCTAAATTTATTTCTGGTTGTTGAATTATTATTTGAGGTTTAGGTTTTTTACCCATAATCATAATCACAACTACAACTACAATAGCAATTAATATTAATACAATTAATATAGTATTAAAATTAAAACTACTACTTGAATTATTATTTGATGTATTTTGCTCCCTCACCGGAATATCATCAACATCATCATTATCAATATTAGTCTCATTCCCAGTCTCATTTGCTGAAAAAACTATAGTAAACAAACCCGAAAATAAAAACAGCATAAAAACAAAAACTTTAATATCAAAATGAAATTTACTAATACTCATAATAACTATTCAGCAAAAATAACATATAATAAATTGTATTAACTTTATAGTAATCAGAAAAAGGAACTAAACAGCAAAATCTCTAATATAAATTTTTCTAAAATAAGATTAAAATATAAAAATAAGAATGTTAAAAAGTCTTTAAATAAAGACTTTATTGAACATTAACTGAGTTACCACTTAGACCGCCTGAGTTAAGTCTTGAAGCAGCAGCCATTGTGTCAGCAGCTTCATAACCATAAACTAGAACTGAGTTTGAACTCTCAAAGTATCTAATTACAGCTTCTCCCATGTTAACACCAGCAGCAGTTCCATATGTTGGATAAGCCATACCTAGTAAATTAGCAGCAACTCTGTTAACAGCTGGACCACCAACAACAATCATGTCATCCATACCGGAAACATCAGTGTCTAGTACTGGAGCTGTTACATCAAACTCAACTTCATCAGACTCAATTTCTTCTTCATCAGTAATTGTGTAACCATCATCCATTAGTTCTTCTTTCTTAGCTTCAACCATATCAGCATCAACGATAACTGAACCGGATGATGAATCTACTTCACCGAATATTAAATGAACACTACCTTGAACTTCCTCATCAGGAACCTGAATTGTAATATCATCTTTGTTGTCTGTATCAACGATAACCATAGTACCATAGTGGTCTACGTAAACATCAAAGTCTGAATCTTTCTCAACTTCATCACTTGAAACAAAGTCATTTCCTGCAATAGATAACTCAATTGCATCATCTTCATCTGTAGCTCTTTGGAATTCAATTGTAAATGTATCAGCTTCATTTGCAGAATCATCCATATCAACATCAGAGTTATAACTAAATGTGATTGATGCATTCTGTGATGAACTAAATGCTAGAGCTTCTGAGTTTGCAAAGTTTAAAGTAAGTTCATTCTCTAAATACAATTCTGCAGCACCAAGTGTTGAAAGGTCCATAATAGTCCAACTTCCACCAAGAGCAACTCCACTAGTAACTGATGCACCAGATGCAAATTCAAGATCAGAACCTACTTTATCATAATCAACTGCATTTATACTTGTACCTGAAATCAAATCTTTAAAATCAATTTCTAAATCATTATCATCAACAGCAGTTATTTCATATAAGTAAAACTCATCATCTTCAACTCTACTAAAAAACTTAGTTCCTCTCACATCAGTTGATGCAGCTGAAATATTAAGGTGCAGTAAATCACCAGGACCTGTTCCTGCTGTTGCATTTAATAATTCAATAGCATCAAAACTACCAGTTGTAATTAAACCTACTGAAGAATTGATTGACCAATTTGAACCTGAATGGTAAATTCTGTTTGAAGTTGAACCTAGGTATAATTGTGCAGTAGGTTCATTATCAGTAGCCCATCTGAACTCTGAAGGAATTTCTTCACCATCAAACAAGTTTCCAGTTATTAATATTTCATCATTTGATGAACTTAAAACAAATTCTGAATAATCAACATCATTTAATCCCATATATTTTAATTGAAATGCATCAAATAATATATCACTCAAGTAATCATTCTCTCCTAAAACAACATTATCATCTGTTTTGTATGTAATTACCATACCTTCAAATGAACTATTATCAAGACCAACAAGTGCATCATCAAATGCAACTACAATTTCATACTCTGGGTATACATCATCTAAGTCTTCATCATTAATTTTAACACCGTTTTCAGTCAATTCTACTTTCTGACCACCAATTGTAAGCTGAGCATAACCTTTTGCATGGTCACTACCTTCAACTAGTTCAACAACTGCAACTGAAACACCAGCTACATCTTTAACATCATACTCATCAATTGCTGCAGTCTCACCATTTAATGTAAGTAAAACTTCATCAGCACCAACATTAAGAACTTCAAGTTCATATGATGTACCATCAACAGTTACTGTCTGAGATTCTGTCTCACCAATAGCAATTGAGTTTGAACCACCGATTAGAGTTAATTTATCATTATCAATATCAACAATAGTAAATTCATTACCCATAATCATCATTTCTTCACCAATAAGGTCGTCCTGTACATCTGAATCTGTAATATCCTCAATTACATCTTCAAATTTAAGAATGTACTGTAAGAATTCAGTATTAGCTGGATAATAAAGACCATCTTTAGCTTCATCTTCACCAGTTACATCATCAAATATTTTATAATCAAATTCACCATTTTTTACAATAAGTTCTTGAGTATAATCATTTGAATCCAAATCTGAGTCCTCAAGAACATCAGTTGCACCATCGTCAAGATCAGCATTAACACTCTCTAGTGTCTCACCAAAATTCAATGTATCTCTTGAATCAACAGCTGAAACTTCTTCACCAGCACCGTTAGTTTTACTATATGAAATTCTAACTCTCTGTGATTCTCCTGAGAAATCATTTCTCAAGTCATTAATAATTGACATAGCTGAAGTAGTATCTGCAGCCATAGCAGCAGAACCTACAACAACACTACCCATGAATTCATCTCCTGATACGAAGTTACTTGGGTAATCGCCTAAACCTGCAGCAAAAGCAGCACTACTAACCATTAGAGCAGCACCAGCAACAGCTGTGATTTTCTTTGTCGCTTTTTTGAATTTATCCATTTTTTTTTAAATCAATGTTTAATTTGTAGCTTAGCAACCTACATTATAGACAATGCACAAACGAATTATAATAATTATGCACTACTAGCACATAACACTATTTAAGTTGTCATTGTTATTCCACAACACGCAAGTTACATCCCATATAATTAATATAATGAATGCAAAAGCAAAATATTGTGAACTCATGCTAACCCACATTTATTTTGGGTTAATATGTTATGAAAGAAACCATATATAAAGGTTTTTCTAAACTTGAGGAAACTATAAGAAACTAGCCTTCCTATGTTGTAAACCTAAAAATTTTATAATTAATAATGACAAAATAATTTTACACATAAAAAATATTAAACATAAAAAATATAATCGTCCACAAAAGTTTTTCCTTTTGTGTCCTCCCCACTAATTATCGTTCATCAAATACAAAAGTATTTTTAGAAATTAAAAACTTCTACCTAAGCACAATATTTTGACCATATAAACAAGAAAATTAATTGTAAGCACAATCAGTAGATGAACCTTAAGATTCAACTTTCAAAACTACTTTTAGTGACAACAAT
>CAYLKB010000018.1:10760-19982 GCA_964384165.1 uncultured Methanosarcinales archaeon | reverse complement strand
TGAAAGTTGAATCTTAAGGTTCATCTACTGTTTTCATCAGAGATATTTTTAAATGCTGGGATAAAATCAGAACAAGTATTAATTATTAAATCAGCATCGTCAATATTTATCAGTTTATACAATGAACTAAGTCCATTATTAATTTTACAAGACTCATCATCTTCAAAGATAAACTCTATATTGCTATTAGGATATTTATCTTTAGCCATATTTATAGAGTCTTTCACTGTCTGGCCAAAAAAACTATAATCTCCTGATAATGGAGTAATAACTCCTACCACAACTTTATCATCTATTATTTCATTATTAACATATTCACTCTCATTGTCACAACCTGAAATTATAAAAAATAATGCAAAAATTGTAACAAGTAATATTCTTTTTATTATTATTTTCATGTATTTTCACTAAGTAAAAAAAGTATTTGAAATCTATCATAAAAAACTATATGAAAAAGAAAAGAATTATATATAAATATTAATTATTATTATATTATGCAAAAGCAAGGTGAAATAAAATCTACATATCCGGAAAACTTGTTTTTAAATAAAACTCAGGAAAATGTTCTTCAGGAATTAATCTTAAATTCAAGAATACCAATAGCTACTCTTGCTAAAAAATTAAACTCAACACCTATAACAATATCAAAATACATTGATGATTTACAAAAAAAAGAAATAATACTTCAATACTTAACTGTTGTAAATTTTCTAAAATCTGGTTATTCTATGTATTATATATTTATAAAAACACCTCATAATGAAAAAAACATATTAATTGAAGAATTAAGGAAAAACCCCTATAGCATTGCTATTTTTAAAATTGAAGAAAATTACAACATTTTATCTGCATTTGCCTTTAAAGAAGATGATGAAATAAACATTATTCTTGACTTATTATCAAAATATAAAATTATGGACTATCAATATTATAAAGTAATAAAAATGTCATTTGAACCATACATTTTATTTACTCAGAATCAAAAAAAATTTAAATCAATTAATTATGAAGTTACAAAATTAAACAAAGATGAAACTTTAATATTATCTCAAATAAAATACAATTCAAGAAAATCAATTGTTGATATAGCAAAAGACATTCATTTATCGCCAGAACTTACTTTATATAAATTTAATAACTTAAAGAAAAAAGGAATTATAGAATGCTTCTTTACAAATATTAACATCTACAAATTAGGATTTCTCCCATATATTCTAAGATTAAAAGTTAAGAATTCTTTAAAAGAGAAAATATTTGAATATATTAAAAAATACCCAAATACAAACGGCCAATATATGTTAAAATCTTCATGGAACATACTAACATTTATTATTTTCAGGAATGCTTATGAAATGGAATTATTTATCGAAAGAATTCACGAAAAATATGGCAATGAGATTATTAAATACGAGTTCTCTCAACTTAAATCTCAAGAATTTAATAATTTATTTCCAAATGTATTAATCTAAATTCAATGAAAATTTATTTTCTAATATTTTCATTTAAAATTTGAAGAGTTGTTTTATAATTATCTAATAAAGTTATGGCATTGTGAGCTTCTACAATATTATTTAAAACAATGGTTTTTTCTCTTATAGGATTTAATGGGGTTAGTATTTCATCTGGTAAATGTGAATTATTAGTTGTATTGCCTGTATTATTATTATTATTATTATTATTGTTAAAATTAGAATTAAATGCAAGACCTACTAGAGTATCCTTAACTTTATTAATTTTTTCAATATCTGGTTTGCAATCCTGAAGAATCCTATTTTTCAACGATTCATCCATTTCTTTATTATTAAGTTGTTTTACTTGATATTCAGTATTATCAATCAATTGTATAAGTAAAATTGATGTTCTTAGTAACCTAGCCTTAATATCATCCAAATTATTTGCCTCAGATTCATAATATGTTGCACCTCTTTTTTCTTTATCTTTTTTAAAAAACTTATCATAAAATGCCATTTTTTATATATTTTATTATTCATTCCTTCCAATCAAATCTGCTGTACCAGCACCAATTACTGCCAAAATTATTGCAGCACCTACTAACTTATATAATTCCAGAAAATCAATAGGTAAATGTACTTTCCCAAAAAGAAAATATACTACAATAACAGTTATTATTGAGACGCTATATAATATAACTGCCCTAAGTGGCATAAAACGCAAAATAATATGTTTTTCTATATTTCTAAAACCTGTATAATACAACATTAAAATAATAATAAGAAATCCAGTTAAATAAAGTATTGTTGCTCTAGTAAAATCAAGAGACTCTGAGATTTCAAAAGCTTTTGAAAAAGCAAAGTGACCAATAAGACCAATAAATGCACCAATAAATCCTTTCACCAAATCTCTCTTGGTAATTTTTTTTATCGGACTTGAAACGCTTCTTCTTAACTCTTTCTCAAGTATTTCAAGTTCTTTAATTGTTGTTTTTTCATCATTGGAAACTTTTTCTTCAATACTTAATTCTTCTTTCTCAAGTTCTTCTATCTTCTCTTCTTCACCAAGAATTTTTTTCTCATTCTCTAAAATTACTTTTTGGTTCTTTAATATTTCATCTAGCTTACTATTTATAGATGTTCTATTTGCCAATTTTAGTACCTCCTAAATATTCAAAATCAATTACGTAAGTTCCTTCATCAACTTTATAAATAAGAGGTTTATCTTTTTTCATTAATTGATTTATATCAATTTCATACTTGCCTTGTTTTAATATTCTTATATTTTCAAGTTTGAGAATTATCGGTGCATCAAGTTCCTCAGTATGTGTCAAATTCTCTACCTCTTTCATAATAATTTCTTTTTCATCCTTGGTAAGTTCTATTTCTTCTTTATTCTCAGGAATCTTTTTTATATATAAAAATAAGTTGCTTTCACAAGCAGGACATCCTTTAATAATTGCATTTGAGGTATTATCATATACTTCCTGACAGTTAAGGCATTGATGAGGCATAAATTATATTCAATACTAGTCTTTATAAAACTTTTTCACCACAATATACGACTAAAAGAAATATTTTTTTAAAAAATAATTTTGTATCTCTTACAATTTTTTTATCTCAATATAAAATCATCGCCATCAAATGTAACATTCATATCTTTTATTTTCTCTTGAAAAATCTTAAGATTTGCATGAGAACCTAATACATCCAATGCTGTAAACACATCTAAAAATGTCTTATCTTTTAAAATAGATAATAATTTATTGATTTTTAGATCTAACTCCGTTTCTTTATTTGAATTAATAGATTTAATTTCATTTTTAAGTCCAAGTAAAAATTCCCAATTGTCAAGTCTGCTAATAATTTTTTTATTAATGTCCTCAGGCATAATTCCAATTCCTTGAAGGTGAGGCACATCCTCTCCTTTTTCTCTAAATAAATGTATTTTCTTCTTTATTTTTTCAGTTTCATCCATTTCTTTTTCATAAACGGAATCCTCCTTTTCAATATTTTCTATCTCTCTTTCTTTCATATCATACTCTGGTTTTGATACATTTTTATTCCCAACAAAATACTTTCTTTTATAGCCTGAGTTTTCATCATTTTCAGTTATTTCTTTAATATTATTTGTCGATATAGTAATAGAGCCTCCTGATTTATTTTTGCCAATAAGTTTTGCATCTTTTTTTTTCATTATATAATATTTACTCTCCATTAAAGCTTTGGCAATTTCTTGTTTTAGAAGAAGTGCTTTTTTAGTTGAAGTAATATATGTAATTCCTGTTTCTATATCCACTCTTTTTCTCTCATTAAGATTTGCCTCAAGAAAATCAAAATGTTTTTTCAATTTATCATATGATTTTTTATGCTCTTTAGCTAGTCCTAAAGTATGCATCATAGACCCATCGCCTTTAATAAGTTTCTCAATATCGTGCTTATTTGCATCATACCAACTTGTTCTAACCTCATCATTGTTTAATATATATACTTTTGGAAACGAATTAATCTTGTCAAAATAAGCACCATTAGTTCTTCTTATAATCTCCTGCAAATCAAGTTCAAGACTCCAGAAATCCTTTGATATAACAAAACCTTCTCTCTCAAGTACTTTCAAACTTTCATTAACAATTGAATCTGCTATGCTAAAAGAATTTTGAAGCTCTTTCTTCCAAGAAAAACCTTTTTGTCTAAGAACAAGATATACTTTAAGATATTCCTTAAATTTATTCATTAGAAAATCATCCATTGTTTTAGGAACCATTGCCATAATCAATCACTATAACAACCAAAACTCTTATTCAATATAAAATTTTCCATGTATATTTGCAGAAAAAATACGAGAACATAGGATAAATTACATTATAATAAAAACTATTTTATTAGAATATTTTTTGATTTAATATTTACACTGGATTTTATGATAAATTTTTAGTAATCAGGGCTTTGTCCGGAAATTCAAATGGTGTCATTAAAATGAGAGCCATAATATAAATTCATAATATTAAGACAGGGGGATGTCCCTTACGGGGATGTCTTTTTTTAATAAATTCATAATAGCTCGAAAGGGCATCATTAGAAAAATGATATTCCGGACATAGCCGTAATCAGAATACACAAAGCAAAAGAATAATCCTTAAATTATTTTCAATGACTTCAGAACAAACAAAGTTTGTGATCGAACAAGGTTCAATCATGGGTACGGGGTAACCAGGATTCGAACCTGGGTCCAGGCGTCCCAAACGCCCGATGATAGGCCAAGCTACACCATTACCCCAAAAATTAATTAATAATATTTATTCGTCTAGGAAATCTTCAACAGTATATGTAAAATCCTTTTCTTTAAGGATTCCTCTGTTTACTAAATAATGCTTTGCTATTAAATAAAACGCTAATGAAATAGACCTTTTTCCTTTGTTATTAATAGGAATTGCCAAATCTAGTTTTGTTGTGTTGTTATTGCTGTCACAAAATCCTACTGTAAAAATACCTTGTTCAAAAGCTTCATTTAAAATATTCTTGTCAGTAAGTGGGTCGCAAACAATTACTACTTTATACTCTTTAAAATTTTCAAGTGCTGCATTTGTCAATTTTCCTGGAAGATATCTACCTGTAAAGACATCACAGCCCACAATTTTTGAAAAAACTGAAAGTGGCTTTTTAGCATTTTCTCTTCTTCCCATAACTGCAAACTCTGAAGGTTCAAACTTGGACAGAAAGTTAATCAGAACCTGCAATCTTTGGTCAATAATTTCAGTGTCAAGGATCTTAAGACCATCTGCTCTGCATCTGTGAACAAACTTGGCAGAATATCCATTTTTGTATTTTGTTCCAATATGAACGCCTGAAGTAAGGTATTCTTCTACGGGAACTAGTGTTTTATTCTCTGTCATAACTAAAAATGAATAAACATCAGTTTATAAATATTTCTTACAAATGGCTCAGTACTGAAAGTCAAATAGTATTATTATAACGAGATATAAAATAAAACTTCATTCATAAATGTCATTATGATATACATTAAGATGGGATATCTCGTGAAAGATATAGACTTTAGCAATATCAAAGACATTTTTAATAAATAATTAAGAGTATTTTAGAAAGTCAAATCATTAGCTCAAGTGTTCATCCATAAGAAATTATAGTCAAAGGCAGAGCCTTACAAATCATTAATTTTTTAAAGTTATACATTACAATTACAACAAGATTATTGTGGCTAGCCCTAAAAATATCAAGAATCCGAAAACATCTGTGGATGTCGTAACAAAAACCGATGATGAACTAGCAGGGTCAACTCCAAATGTCCTTAAAACTAAAGGAGTTACTGTCCCAAACATTGAAGCTACAACTAAATTACTAAGAACTGCAATTCCTGCAACAACGCCAAACATATAAGACTCTCCATATAATACTGCTATAAGTCCTACTAGAACTCCTATAAGAGTGCCATTAATTATTCCAGCTAAAATTTCATTTAAAAGAATTCTTTTACCTATCTTTGAATCAATTCTCTTAAGTGCAAGGCTTCTGACCATAATAGCCACAGTTTGAGTTCCCGAATTACCACCCATTCCAGCAACAATTGGCATAAAAGCTGCTAAAATCACAATCTTTGACAAAGTGTCCTCAAACATGGAAACTACAAATGCTGCTAAAAATGCTGTTATAAGATTTATAAAAAGCCATCTGAAACGATATTTCACTTTGTCAATTGCATTATCTGTAATATCTTCTTCTTTTTGAAGACCAGCAATAGCGTAGAAATCCTCAGTATTTTCCTCTTCAATAATTTTGAAAATATCCCTTGCATGAATAAGTCCCAAAATATTTTCTCTCTCATCAAGAACAATCATTTTTTCTTGCTTATGTTCTTTGAATCTTTCAATACATTCACTCTGGTCCTCATCAAATCTTACAATCGGCAATTTTTTTATTTTTGAATATATTAAATTTGGTTTTTTCTCTATAATCAACGTTGAGATTCTAAGTTCTCCTAGCAATTCTCTTTCTTCATTAACAACTAAAATTGTAGGTTCCTTCTTACCCAATTCAAGATGTTTTTTTATTCTCATAATAACTTCTTCTATTGGTGTTCCTGATAAAACTAAAATATAATTTATGCTCATAATACCTGCAGCAGACCTTGGAGAAAACTTCAAAAGAAAATCAACTTTTTTCTTAATAGCTGAATTAAGTTTTAATAAAATTCTTTTCTTTTTTTTAGAAGACAAAACTTGCAAAACATCTGTTACTTCATCAGGGTCTAAAAGTGATGCAATTTCTAAAATCTCACTTTCAGTTAAATTTTGAAATAGTTCTTCCTTGTTTCTTTTTGATGAATTGTGAAGAATAAAAATTTTCTCAGCATTGTTTAGTTTTCTAAAATACTCTACTTTATTATTAGACAATCTAAAAGAAGACAAAAAAGTTTTGTTCACAACTTCCATAAAAAAATTCAATTTAATTCATTTATATTACTTTGTCATCTCATCATAGTCTTAAATCATTAAAAACACTACTTAACAAAATAATTTATAATGTTTCATACATCTCATTTCAGAAGAAAATATCCTTCAATGTTGTCTGGTTTATTATTGCCAAGATTTCTTACAGCGATGGGAGTTGCAAGTATCGCCTCTATATGGTCTATGTATATGAACACATTTTCTCTCTCAGAATCAACAATAGGTTACATATCATCAGCTCTTATACTTGTATCGCTATTAACATCATTAAAAAGCACAATTATACTTGAGAAAATAAATGAATCAAAAATATTTTTAATTAGCATATTAGTTACTGCATTAAGCTGTCTTATTTTATTCAAACTACACAATTTAACTCTTTTTATAATAATTGCTATTATTATGTCTGCAGCTGCTGTATTTAGAAATAATAGCTATGCAATTATGTATAGGGACCTTTCAAAAAAAGAAGAATTAAATTCAAGAGAAGGTCTTTTATATTCATTGTTAAATATGGGGTGGTTTTTAGGATCGTTATTTACAGGTTTAATTATTTACATAACAGACCTTAATTTTGTATGGTTAGCAAATTCTTTAATAATATTTTTAGGGGCAATACTATTTTATTTCTCAAAAATCTCTGACCCTAAAAAAAGAAGAGAGAAAATTGATGGACACATAGCAAAAAATATTTCACATTATTTTAATAAACCAAAATTAATTTCTCCATATTTAATAGCTGTTGGGATGGAAATCTGGTGGACTTTTATTTTTTTATACATTCCTCTTTTTGTAATAAACTCTGGAAATAGTCCCGTTATTGCAGTTGTTTTCTTATCATTAATAAATATACCTCTTATCTTTATGGAATTTATTGTAGGCAGACTATCATCAAGATTTGGATTTAGAATATTTTTTTCTATAGGATTTTTATCACTTGCTGTAATTGCTATGCTTTGTTATTTTATGTGGTCTAACATATATTTAGTTTTAGCATTATTAATAATAGCTAGTTTCTTTGCATCATTTGTTGAACCTCTTCAGGATTCCTTTTTTTTTAGCAGAACAAGAAAACAAGATGAGGACAAATTCTTCCCAGTATTTGCAACATCTTCTTTAATAGGTAACATGTTCAGCAAATTCTTTATTGCAACTCTTCTCCTTTTCTTACCTGAAAAATTTTCATATATTGCAATTGCAATTATAATGCTTGCAATGTTTGTAATCTCAGTAAAAATAAAATATGAATATATTCCAAAAAAATTAAACTATTCCTCCACTTAATTTATAAATTATCCTTTAATCAATATTTTAGAAATAACATAAAATGGTCAGTTATAAACAAACAAACAAAAATGAACTAAAAAAAAAAGTCAAGGAAACAATTCTAAAAAAAGCAAATACTCTAGATGGTTGGCCGGAAATCAAAGGTTATGACTTTGAAGAACAATTCAACTTTGAGAATTTCATAAAATCATACATGTCAACAGGTTTTCAGGCTACTAACTTGGCAACTGCAATAGAAATAATAAAAAACATGCAAAAAGACAATGCAACAATTTTTTTAGCATTCACATCAAACATGGGAACTTGCGGAGTAAGAGAAAACATAAAATACCTTGTTAAACACAAAAAAGTAAGCGTTCTAACAGCCACAATAGGAGCAATTGAAGAAGACATAATTAAATGTTTTAAGCCATTTGTAATAGGAGACTATAGAGCGCCAGGAAATTATTTAAGAGATGAAGGAATTAACAGAACAGGAAACATATTTGTGCCAAATGACAGATATATTTATTTTGAAAGATTCATGAATAAATTTCTAGAAAGAATTTATGAAAACCAGAAAAAAACAAAAGAAATAATAGGAATTACTGAATTCGTATTTGAACTTGGAAGAGAACTTGAAATACAAAAAGTTGAAAAAAAAGAAGAATCATTTACTTACTGGGCATACAAAAACAACATCCCATTTTACTCTCCAGCATTGCCTGATGGAAGTGTTGGCGATATGATTTATTTCTTCAAAAAAAACAACCATGATTTTAAAATTGACACCTCAGACTACATTGTCCAAGTAACTGACTTGGCAATAAATTGCGAAAAAATGGGAATAATTGCAATAGGAGGAAGCGTCCCAAAACATCTAGTTGCAAATGCAGGACTATTTAGAGATGGATGCGAATACGCTGTTTATATCAACTCAGGCCTAGAAATGGAAGGCTCTAATGCAGGAGCTCCTATTGATGAAGCAGTTTCATGGGGCAAGATAAAGCCTGACGCTCAGAAAGTAAAATTAGAATGTG
>CAYLKB010000018.1:0-10660 GCA_964384165.1 uncultured Methanosarcinales archaeon | reverse complement strand
GCCAGTCTAGTCTTTCCTCTCATTGTTGCTTGCGCATTTAAGTTGTTCAAATAATCAAGAAGCTTGAGCTTTAGCGAAACTTCTCTTTTTCCAGCGGTCTTTTTTTTAAAAAGCCGCGATGGGGCAGTTTCATGGGGCAAGATAAAGCCTGACGCTCAGAAAGTAAAATTAGAATGTGAAGCCAGTCTAGTCTTTCCTCTCATTGTTGCTTGCGCATTTAAGTTGTTCAAATAATAATATTTAAATCATTATTTTCATATTAATCTTAATCATGTATATTTGTTCACATAAATTTTTTCCTAATAAGGCCTCTTATCTCACTATTTCTTGCTCTATTATATTATGTATTCATGTAGTTAAGAATTTCTGTTCTTGTACAATATTTTTTATTTCCATACCTTCAACATTATTTCTCCACTAAATACTAACAAATTATTTTTACTCCTTTTTAGCCATCTCAAAATTAATTAAAATACTATAACAAAATCGTACATAGTACGATTTATGAAACAAATAAATGATACTTTAAATTGCAAGATAATTACAAGATTTACCATAATGTTAATCCTTTCTATGTTATTTTTACCTTTATTTGTTTCAGCAAACTTTCAGATGGAATGGGACTCACAAATAATAGCTCCTGAAACTTGGACTCAAATTAATTTAAATAATATATACTCTAATACAATAGTTGTTGCAGGCCCAGAATATTCATCAACAACAAATGCAAATGGTATTGGGGTTTGGATAACTAATGTGACTTCATCATCATTTATGATTAGAACTAGTGATGAAAATCTCGCATCAGTAGATTCAATATCTATCCATTATATTGCAATCGAAGAGGGAAATTGGACATTGCCAAATTCAAATATAAAAATTGAAGCAGGAAAACTCAGTACTTATAAAGTAGGTTCATCATCAACAGGCTGGACATGCCCAACCAATGGAGATTTAATAACATTTTCAAACACTTTTAACTCAAATCCTCTTGTAATCTCAACAAGGGGAACAAATACTAATCCTTCATCATGGGCAGTAACTTTCCAAAATAGTCCTGTTAGTAATTTACAACCTGTAACTACAACGCAAATGTGCATAGGTCTCTCACAAAGTAAGGCAATCACTCCGGGTGCAATTGTAAACCCTGAAATTATTTATTGGTTAGCAGCTGATGAAGGAAATGGCACTATAGGGGGAATAGAATATGAGATTTTATGGAACTTACAAGACACAGGAGATAGTGGTGCAAATTGGATAAATGGTTATGGCGACTCACCTCCTCATACTCAAAGCTGGGGGCATACTTGGATTTCATCACCAAATATAATAATCCCTGGTGCAACATCTGTAGCAGGAGTAGATGGAGGATGGCCTGTAATATATGATACAGGAAACACGGCAGATATTAGAATGTTTATTGATGAGGCAAATGAAAGGTCGCATACCGGTTCAGAATCTGGTGGTGGTTGGGCTTTTTCAGGAAGTGGTGAATTTGGAAGTTTTCCACCAAATAATTTATTTGTTAACTTCTCAAAATCTCAAATATCTTTGGGCCAAAACAATTCAATTAATGCAAGCATTATAGATAGAAATGGAAACAATACCATATCAAATGTAATAGCTACCTTACAATCACCAAATACAACACTATACAATGTATCGCTAAATCAAATTATAGAAAATCAAAGTTTAATTACAAATGATCTGGAATTAGGAGAAAAAAATTATACTTCAATTAGTAGTGGTGAAGTGCTTGGAGAAGCAGGACTTATAACTCTTGCCAACAGAACATCAAAGTTAATAAAATTTACTCAAAAATACAATCAGACTCCAATAATAATTGCAATAACAGCTAGCCAGAACAATGATGACTCTCCATTTATACCTATAATTCATAATATCAATACAACGCATGCAAACATCTCTCTTTGTAGAGATAATGGTGCAACAACTTGTGATAACAATTATCTTCAAGAAGATGTTCATTATGTAATATTTGACATTAACAAGTCAAATAAATATGAGTGGCTTGAAGTGGGCAGAGTAAATGCTATAACTAATGGGGTTAATACAGCTTTCTCATTCAACAAGACTTTTTCTAATGCTCCATACATATGGGCTTTGCCACAATCATACAATATAGGTTCATCTGTTGCAAATGGTATTGCTGCTCATTCTTGGTTTACATCAATAACAACAACAAATGCAAATATTGTGGGTTGCGACCACCCTGGGACTGCTGATACTTGTGCAGGAACAGCAACTGAGAACTATGGTTATTTGGCAATTGATATGGCAAATGCTAACTTTAGCAAATTTGCGGGTGGTTCTCAAACAATATCTGCATCAACTTGGACTGGAATTTCATATGGAGAAACATACAACAAACCAAGAATTCTAACTATGGTAAATTCAGAAAATGGAGCACAAGATGGTAAATATCCTTGGGCCAAAAACCTTATTACTACTGGAGCGCAAATCAGATATTGTGAAGCAGATGGGCCTAATTATTGTGATACTCATAATGGCGAAGTTACTAACTGGATAGTATTTGAAGAAGGCACAATAGCAATAGGAAATGGGGGTGATGATATTGAAAAAAACACTACAATTGAAACATACGCGAACTTATTTAATGAAGTCACACACAATATAACATTAATTAATATTCAAATAAATGTAACTGACTATGTTAACAATGGTTCAATTGGTAGGGGAAATACTAACCCTGATATAGAAATATTCCTTCCTGATTCTGGAGGATGGAAAAGTGCTGGTTTTCTAAATGTAACTGATATTGGATTATATCAAATAAATATAACTGATGAAGATTTACTTGATTTGTATGAAAAGAATTACAACAGAAATCTTAAAATTGAAGCAAAATTTATGGACTATTATTCAACAACGCAAATAGATAAAATTGAAATAAATTATGTTAATGTTATTGTTGATTACAAAAAATACACTGACAAATTTAATAAAATATTTAATCAAACACAGATATGTGGAACATATAATTTAACAAGACTATACTCCTTTGATTACTCTGGGGCACTAAATATGACTGCATATAACAATATCAGCTTTAATATTGCCTGTGGGCCTCATGTAGAATTATTATCTCCAAAAAATTATACAAAATTGTTAACTGACAATGGAATAATTAAACTCAACTTCAGTATAGACTCATTAGATGTTAATTTAACTTGTAATTTATATATTAACTCAATATTTAATAGTACTCATAACTGCACATCACTTACAAATAATACTATAAATATAACATTTCCTAGTGGATTATTCAATTGGACTCTTAATGTAACAGACACAAACAATTTCACAGCAAAACCTGTCCCAGAGTCATTTTATAATATATTAAATTATAAAAGTAAAATTAAAAAATCTATCTCAAGCTTTTCAAGCAACATGTACTTAATAGATATAAATCTTACAAATAAAATTAATACATCAACAATAATAAATCCAATCGATTATGTTAAATTTAATTATAATTATGGTTCATTCAATTATCCATTTGACTGGGAAAATTCAACTAATGGATATTATAAAGGATCAATTCTGGGATGGAATTTTTCATTGCTTTCATTAAATTCTATAAATATTAATTACTCTATTATAAATATTACAAAAAAAGCTTTCATATTAGATATGTATGTTATAGGCCTTGATTAACAAAAAAACTCATATATGATTAGTCCCCAATCTCTATTTACTTCTTCAAACAAATTGCAAAAGTTTAAATATTTGCAAATCTTTAAGGGGTTATAGAACAATGCAAACATTCCCAAATATCTTATCATATATAAAATACTACCAAGATTTAATCTCCTTAGAAAGAGAAGAGAGTATGAAAGCTCATATTGATGAAATTAGAGCATTAAGTCCAAAACAACGAGAACTAAAAGGAAGAGCAATACTTTATCTTCAAGGAAAATACGAAGGTAGAGGTTTGGGAGGAACTCATCATGTAAGATACACTAAATGCGATAGAAAAAGATTATATCAAAATGAAATAGGAGTTGGTGATTTAGTAATAATTACTGACAAAAACAAACCAGACTTTAATGAAGAACAAGGAACAGTAATTGAAAAAACACAATACTCAATTTTAGTATCTTTCATGCAAAGACCAAAACAATATCATTTCAAATCAAACCTTAGACTTGACTTATTTTCAAATGACATTACTTTTCAAAGAATGCTTATAGCTCTGCAAAAATTAAAATCAAGAAATAATTTACATAGACTACTTTTATCAAGACAAATTGATAATGAAAAAGAAAATATCTATTCAAACATCCCATATAATTTAAACCTTGATAAATCGCAAAAAAATGCTGTTGCAAAATCACTAATCTCTAAAAATCTCTTTCTTCTTCATGGGCCTCCAGGGACTGGAAAAACAACAACTTTAGTTGAATCAATAATGCAACATTTACAATTAAATAAAAAAATTCTTGTTACAGCTGATTCAAACACAGCAGTTGATAATATTCTTTCAAAATTATCAGAATATAACACAAAAATTGTAAGAATTGGAAACCCTGCAAGAGTTGATAAAAAACTTATTCAATATTCACTAGACTTTCAAGTCCAAAAAGAATTATTTTATAGAGAAGCAAAATCACTTTACCTAGAAGCTGATGAACTAAAGAAAAAACAGGAAACTCACGGAACAATTCCATCTAAAGAAAACAGAAAAGGCCTTTCAGACAAACAGATAAGAAGGTTTGCTAAAAGAAGAAAATCATCAAACCAAGTCCCCGCTCCCATTATTAGAAAAATGTCAATGTGGCTTAATTGTCAAGAGCAAATTAAAGGACTTCACAAAAAAGCTAAAATATATGAAGATGAAGCAACAAAAAAAATATTAAATTCAGCTGATATTATTTGTATTACAAACTCAGGTTCAGGTGGAAACACTCTTGAAAACTATTGCTTTGCAACAAAAACTATATTTGATGTTCTATTTATTGACGAGGCAACTCAAGCAACAGAGCCTTCATGTTTAATTCCTATGATGTTTGCAAAAAAATATATCTTTGCAGGAGACCATATGCAACTTCCTCCAACTATTTTAAGTCCAAATGCAAAAGATTTACAATACACATTATTTGAAAAACTTCTTCAAAATAATGGAAAAGAATTGTCATCAATGCTAAGCGTCCAATACCGAATGAATAAAAATATTATGAACTTTTCAAATACTCACTTTTATCATGGAAAATTAAAAGCTCACAAATCTGTAGCAAATCATACTGTAGAAAATTTTATAACTCCATCATATGACTATCAGAAAACTAAATGGCTTACAGAAACATTAAAACCTCAGATTCCTTGTATATTTTTAAACACTTCAATAACCTCAAAAGCATATGAAAAAAGACATGAAGGTTCAACATCAATTGAAAACGAAAAAGAAGCAATTATTATAGAGCAGATAGCAACTGAGCTTATTCAAATGGGTTTAAAGCAATCAGACATAGGAATTATAACTCCATATAATAACCAAGTAAAACTACTAACAGAAAAACTCTCTCATTTAAAAGATATAGAAATAAAAAGTGTAGATGGTTTTCAAGGAAGAGAAAAAGAAGTTATAATTATTTCATTTGTAAGGGCTAATGAAGAAGGACAAATCGGTTTTTTATCTGACAAAAGAAGATTAAATGTGGCTATAACTAGAGCCAAAAGAAAACTTATAATGGTAGGCCACAAAGAAACTCTAGAAAAAGACGAATTATACAAAAAACTCATATCATCAACAAATAATATAGGCCTCGATGCTTAAGACAAAATATATATAGTAAATAAAATCTTTTTAAAATATGGCAAAAATACCTGACAATGCAAAAAAAGTTTTTGAAGGCATATTATTTGATGTATATCAATGGGAGCAAAAAATGTTTGATGGAAGCTATGCAACATTTGAGGCAATAAAAAAACTCGCTTCAATACAAATAATAGCAATTACAACAAATAAAAAAATCATACTTCTTAACGAAGAACAACCTCATAATGGAAAATTCATATCCTTGCCGGGAGGAAAACTTGAAAGAAGTGAAACTCCTTTAGAAAATGCTCAAAAAGAATTAAGGGAAGAAACTGGGATGCAAGCAGAAATATTTGAGTTTTACAAAGAAACAAATTTTGGGAGTACAATTAATTGGCCAACATATTACTATATTGCAAGAGAATGTAAAAAAGTTCAAGACCCTGAACTAGAACCTGGTGAAAAAATTACTATCATGGAGCTAAATTTTGATGAATTCATTGCAAAAACTCAGGTTAATACATTTAGAAATAAGGGATTTCAAGAAATGATATTTAAAATGATACATACAGAAGACGAACTTGAAAAATTCAAAAATATTTTATTTCAGAACTATTAAAATTCATCAATAACTTTTCTTAAAAGTTTCAATACTTTAGTTCTTTCATGATAACTTAAAATAACATTTCTTAATCTCAAATTTAGAACTTCCTCCTTTTTGTTAATTAAACCTTTTTGCTTAAGCTCTTTTAATGTTGTTTCATGTGAATATGCTAAATGCTCTCCTGTATCCATTCCTTCATCTTCAATTTTATGAATAGTTGTTATAATCTTTTCATCAAACAAAAGTTCCTTCATATCAGAATTTAGTCCTTCATATTTCATTTTTCCAGATAATTTTTCTCTCAAATCTCCATGATGTATATTTAATATATTAAGTTTTGGATTTCTAAATTTCATAAACTCAATAAAACTCATAGGTATAAGCTTGCCAAAATTATTACAAATTATTAAATCTGGCGAAAATCTTTCTATAAAAACTCCCAAATTGTCAAAATAAGCATTTCTATCTTTTTCATACATTTTATTTTTATCAAAAGAATAAGAATAAAAATTGTCAAGATTATCATCCTCAATATTAAAAGGAACTTTTCTGTCAATTATCAAAAAAACATCAGATTCAGAATTATTCTCTGCATAAAGTTTTGCAAGATTTACAATAGATGAACTAAAAAATACTACATTAATTCTATTTTTTTGTTCATTAAGCATATATGTCATATATTATATAATTCATTCCTATTTAAAAAATATTATGCTTAAAAATCAATTTAAGAAAAAAATAATCTAATTGTAAACTCTAATCAAATTATTATTAATCATTATATCCTGCAGCTTGGCAAGCACTTCCCGCGTCATTATATACAAACCCTGGTGCTACATACATGCAATTATAGTGGTGCCATGGACTAAATACTCCAGTTTTAGTCCTTTTAAAACCTCTTTCACAACACGGAGAACCTGAAATACATTCTCCTGGACCATAGACTGGTAAACCATCTCCACCTTTACAAAAAGATACTCCGTCCCAATTCATATCACTATATAAAGCACCTTGTACATATTTTTGTTCATCAACATATTGTTTAGTTGCAACATGATTGTTTTGGGTTGGGTTGTTTGCAATTATATTTCCTGTAACATGTAGTTTTGCTTGAGGACTTGCAGTACCAATTCCTACATCTCTAAGATTTGTTAAAAATATAGTAGCCATATTTGAAACCGCAGGATCTATTTTTCCAAGCATTAAAGCATCTTCAGCACCACCTATGAAAAACTTATCACTCCCATCTATTGCAAATCTTATTCCAGATACATCTCCAGAAGGTGCATCTAGTAATAACTCAGCTCCTGCTCCATCATTTACTATATGGAGTTTTGCAGCAGGATTTGTTGTTCCGATTCCAACATTTCCTGCAAGATTAGTAGTAACATCATTTCCATATCTATTCCACAAATAATAATTAGAAGAAATATCATTAGCTATTATAGTACCATCTACTATCATGGGTGATGTTATTGAATTTGGTTGGTCTTCATTTACATACACATCATCTAAACTAGACACATTAGTACCATTTGACAATTTAATATTTTTAGCAATAATGTCACCATCAACTTCAAGTTCTGCTCTTGGTGTGTAAGTATTAATTCCAACATATCCTGTTCCTTGTATTACAGATAATCTATTTGCAACACCGAATTCATCAATGTAAAAATTGTCTGAGGAGTCTTTACCAATGCCCCATTTATTGTTAGCTCCATTGTAAAAGTCAATTGATGAATATGTCAGTCCATTTGATGTAATTCCTATAACTACATTTCCTGCAGTAGATTCTACAGATAATTGATTTAAAGGAGTTGTGTCTCCTACTCCAAAATTTCCTATTATATATGAATTTTGTGCTGGATTTCCTGAAATAATAGAATTAGTACCAACTCCTAAGTTGTTGTTAATATCAACATTTTGAGGAAATCTAAAATCACCTCCTCCTTCATCAGAAGCAAATTCTCCAGGTCTGATATCCTCAGCATTATGCCAAATTCCATTAGTTTCAGCATTAACAACTATTATGCTCAATATTAGTATAGCCAAAATATGAAATAATATGTTCATGTTAATTTATTCTAGAGAATTTTTATATAAATATTATAGTTATAACTAATAAATTATAACATATTATAATTACTGATTTTACAATTTACTTTTTCTTCTTTATATCTACTAATAGTGATAGTTCCTTTAATTGGGCTTCATTTACAGGTGATGGTGCATGAGTTAAAGGACAATATCCAAGCTTATTTTTTGGGAAAGCCATAACTTCTCTAATAGATGATTTCTCTTCTAAAAGCATAATTATTCTGTCTAGTCCAAATGCAAGGCCTCTATGATATGGAGCTCCATAATTATATGCTTTTAAAAACCAACCAAACATCATGTCAATCTGCTCATCAGAAAGCTCAATTATCTCAAATACTTTTTTTTGAAGTTCTGGCCTGTATATACGAAGTGCTCCTGAACAAATTTCAATTCCATTAAATGCCAAATCATAACAATCACTTTTTAATTTTAAAAGTTCATCATGATATTTTTTAACATCCTCTCTTGTATGAATATTTTCTTCAATAAACTTAACTGCCTCTTCATTAGGCATCGTAAAAGGTGAATGTTCAGCATCAATTCTTTTCTCCTCTTCATTGTATCCAAAAAGTGGAAATTCTGTGATCCAAACAAATTTATTATCTTTTCCAACTCTTTCAAGTTCAACTGCTAGATGTCTTCTAAGTGCATCAAGAACATCATTTGCTGTGCCTTTTTCATCAGCAATAAAGAAAATATAATCTCCAACATTTGCTGCAAACCTCTTTTTAATCTCATCTAGTTCTTCAGTTTTGAAAAATTTTGTAATTGATGACTCAAGTCCTTCTGGCGTTACTTTCATCCATGCCATGCCCTTAGCTCCATGTTCCTGAGCAAATGCTATAAGTCTGTCAACTTCTTTTCTTGTAATTTTATCCTGAGAATCTTCAACTAATATTCCTTTTACAATACCTTTTCTCTCAATTGTACCCTTAAAAACACTAAAACCACAATCTTTTGCAATATCAGAGATGTCCTTTAATTCGAGTCCTTTAATTCTCATATCTGGTTTGTCTGACCCATATCTTGACACTGCTTCATCATGGCTCATCATGGCAAAATCCCCATGTTTAAGTTCATGTCCATAAACTTTGAATGCTTCAATAAGGGATTCCTGCATTATAACTCTAAACTCTTCCCATTCAATAAGTGACATCTCAAGGTCTAATTGTGTAAACTCAAGTTGCCTATCTTTTCTTGAATCCTCATCTCTAAAGCATTTAACTACCTGAAAATATCTTTCAAAACCTGCAACCATTAATAATTGTTTGAAAAGCTGTGGTGATTGAGGAAGAGCATAAAAATTTCCTTTCTGTTTTCTTGCAGGTACTAGCATATCTCTTGCTCCCTCTGGTGTTGATTTTGCTAAAAATGGTGTCTCAACTTCAATAAAATCATTCTTGTCAAAAAATTTTCTTAGTGCCATAATAAATTTATGTCTTCTTGCAAAAACATCATACATTTCCTTTCTTCTCAAATCAAGATACCTATATTCAAGCCTTAGATCTTCACTTACCTCTTTATAATGCTCTTCATCCAAATCAAATGGCAAAACATCGCATTTGTTAACTATCTTAAAATCTTTAACAAGAACTTCTATTTTTCCTGTAGCATGTTTTTCATTTACAGTCCCTTCAGGCCTTGGCCTCACAATCCCATTTACTTCTATTAAATATTCTCTTCTAAAACTTTCAACTTCTACAAAATCTTTTGTAACATCTGGGTCAAAAACTGCCTGAGTTATACCTTCTCTATCTCTTAAATCTATAAATTTCTTTCCTCCATGGTCTCTAATTCTCTGAGCCCAACCTATAAGAGTTACCTCTCTTTTATCATCCTCAATTCTCAAATCTGCGCATTTATGTGTTCTTGCCATTTAATATCTATAAATACTAAATATGACATTTTTATAAATATTGTGGAAAAACTTTTTTTAATTCTTGTACTTCACAGAAGTCTTTAACTTCTAAGAACTCAATATAGTTAAGCAAGCCAAGTGATAGGAGATGATGCATTAATGATAGTAGATGATGCTTTACTTTTTAATAAGTTATACTTAAAGTGTCCCTAATCAAATAAAATGATTGACTACAGGAAAAGCTTTTGTGGACGAATGGGCTGTGGGACAAAAGTCCTCAACTCAATCTTCTAAAATAATA
>CAYLKB010000017.1:0-20254 GCA_964384165.1 uncultured Methanosarcinales archaeon | reverse complement strand
TTGTTGTCACTAAAAGTAGTTTTGAAAGTTGAATCTTAAGGTTCATCTACTGTATAATGTTGTTTTCTCATATATTCTTCAAATGTCATTTTTTCAGTTTTATTTTTTACTTTATCAAGCATTTTAATTTCCTCCTCAATCTCTCCTCCTATATCTGGCATCATTTTAGCATAAAGCGACATTATAATCTCATCATCAAAAATACTGCAATCTTTGCACCTTAGAGTAAATCTCTCAATTTCACTATGGCTATTTGCATTTCCATTTATAGAAAATCTCTTTACCCAGTCAATAGTTTCTTTGCAGAAAAAACCATTTGCAATAAAATATGCTTTTTTCTTACTGCCATAAAACATGTCTTTATCTATCCCAAACAAATACAAAAGATAATTTGCAAAAGTATCAATTAATTCATCATATCCTGAATTTATTTTAAAATCTAAATATTCTTTATTTAATTTATTTTCAATATATTCTTTAAATGTGATGGTCTCTATTGGTTCTCTATCTTCAATTTTTCCGCAATATATATCTTTCTTCTTAGAATATTTGCCTCTCATCTCAGTTGCTTTAGTATTTCCTTTTACTGAGGGGGTTCTTTTTAATGTTCTTTTATCTCTTTTATAAATTGTTTCTCTTAGATACAAATACCCATCATTATTTTTATAATTTGTCTTCTTAATCCAGAACATATTTTATAGTTAATTTTATACTTTATAAGTTTACCCCCCTGAAACAACAGAAAGTAATTTTATATCATCAGCGTCTGTAACTATTGAATTCTCAAGGCATATGGCATTATTCTTAACAATAATTACTGAGCTTGTTGATATTTTGAGTTCTTTTAAGACATCACTTACGATTTTTTTCCCATTTACTTTATAATTAATGGTTTTTGCATCTTTTTCAATAAAAATTTTCATAAAATGATTATTTTTCGCATATTTATATGTTTTATGATTTTAAAAGAGACCAACTTTTCATTTATTTGTTTCTTATAATTTATTTGTGCTTATATTAACACACATACTGCTTATTTATAATCTATTATAATATCACTTTAATTTATAATGAAAGCAGTAATCCCATTGGCCGGACTTGGTTCAAGACTAAAACCTCACACATTTACAACTCCCAAACCTTTAATGGAAGTTGCTGGAAAAGCAATTATCGATTATGTAATTGCAGATGTTCTAACACTAGAGCCAACTGAAATGATTTTTATAGTAGGATACAAAAAACAAACAATTATGGATTATATTTTAGCAAAATATCCTAATATTAAATGCAAATTTGTTGAACAAAAAGTAAGGGATGGTGATGGAAGTGCTGTAAGGCTTGGCCTTGCAAGCATTGAAGAAGATGAAGATGTATATGTAGTATTTGGAGCTGACACTTTAATTGATTTTAATCTTAAGAAATCTCTTGATGCAGTAAAGACTGCAGATGCTGTTGTATTTGGAAAAGAAGTTGAGAATCCATCTCATTATGGAATAATGAATGTTAGAAGCACGGGAGAAATATATGAAGTTGAAGAAAAACCAGTCATCCCAAAATCAAATCTTGCAATTATCGGAGCATATTATTTTAAATCAGCATTGCTTGTAAAAAGCATATTAGATGATTTTTTTAATAAGAAAATTACAATAAAAGGTGAATACAAAATTGTCCAAGTACTTGACAGGTACATAGAAATGAAAGATACATCAATTCAGGCTTGCAAGGTTAGCGAATATTTTGATTGTGGAAGACCTGAAGTTTTAATAACAGCAAACAGGTATTTTTTAGAGAAATATTCCAATGGCGGTATAAAAACCAAAGGCAATAGCATAATTATTTCCCCATCATATGTATCTGAAACTGCAGAACTAAATAGTGCAATTATAGGACCTTACGCTTCAATTGGAGATGGAGTCAGAATTACAAACTCGATAGTGCAGAACTCAATTGTAAATAAAGAATCAATAATAGAAAATATTGTACTTAAAGACTCTTTAATAGGAAAAGAAGTCTTTCTTCATGGAAAAACATCAAAAATCAACATTGGTGACAAATCAGAAATAATGTATAAATAATTAGAATAATATTTTTTTTATTAATTATCCTAATAATAATTACTTTTTATTTCTCATCATATCATCTCTTCTCATAACAAGCATTTCAGGAATTATAGTATTAAACTCATCAAGTTTCTCAAATATATTCTTTGCCTCATCAATATTATCAATAGATTTGGTATTTTCAAATATATTGTCAAGTTCAAGACATAATTCATAAAATCTTTTAGGGATATTTTTATCTTTCTTAATAATATTTTTAACCTCAATTTCATTTTCTAGATGATATTTTAAATCATTTTTGAACTCTTCTGCATCTATATGTTTTTTATTTTCAAGAAACATTACAAACAAACATTTGATTTCTTTGTATTTATCTCTTATTTTCAATATTGTCTCTGTATTGAACTTGTTTTTAAAATTGGCAAAATTAATCTCATTTAAAAATAATATTTGCATTTCAATTAACCCATCTTCATACTCGAGCATAGTTTCATAAATTTTTCTTCTAGGTATATTCTGCATAAACATATATTATTATAATATGGCAATTTTTATTAAACTTATGCTTTAAAATAAGATTTATTATCTCCGTTGAAATTTTTAAATTCTTAAGAACATTTTTATAGTTAAGAGAGCAAAGCTAAATAATGGATCCTAAAAACTCACAATAATTTACTTAAAATTTATATAAATTAATAAAAATGGGTGAGTGCAGTAAAATTTTTTGTGAACTTCTATAAATTATTAAATATTAAATCAAACTCGTTTTGACTTTTTAAAATCAATAGATAGAATTTTAGACTTTTTTTCTTTTAATTTATCATTCGGAATTACTATTTTATCATTTGTAGGTTTTGGTAGCATATGCAATAATCCATATTTTTTATATAAATTAGGAACATTATTGCCATATACAATTTGAACTGATTTTTTTAATAATGAATTATTATCAATAACATCACTTAATAATGATTCAAATTCTTCAATTGCTGAAAATCCACTTGTATTATAATATCTATACACATCAGTATCAATTACAAGGGATAATTTTCTAAATTCTCCTAATAAGTTTTTTTTTGAAAAAACATCAATTACTTTAGAAAATTGCACATGAGTTATGAAAAAACTAGTTTCTGTATTATATGCAATAGCCATATCGGAATTTATTTTTGGAAATAATGATAACAATCTCATATCTTCTATATTCTCAGACAAAAATCTATTTGCTACATTGGTTTTTTCCCCCTGCAAATAATCTAAAATTCTAGTTGGTAAGTTATATTTTTGATGAAATTCAAATCTAAAATAATTATTTCTACCCTCTTGAATGCTAGCGTAAAGACCCTCATTATTACTTCCAGAAATATCAACTGCTGGAAAATCTCTTATTCCATTAGAAATAACTACAAAATTATCCAAAACACCTCCAATTTCTTCTAAACCATATCTTCTTTTTATAAACTCAGACATCTCTTAATTACTTCGAATACTAATATCTTTAATAGCTTTTTCCTTTTTATTCCTTAAAAGTAGAGCGAAAATATAATAAATTGATAAATTCAATTTTTTATAAGTGGTATCTTCAACAAAATACAAATTCTTTGCAATAGTATTAATATTTATTATTTTATCCTGTATTGCATTCTCATTTCCACAATTAGAACTTGATAAAACTGACTATACTGGGGGAAATATAACATTTGAAGTAAAAAGTTCATCAGGGACTCAAGTTGAGTTATATATTAACTCGAAACTTATAGAAACAAAAGATTCAATTTCTCCACAAAAAGATTTTCTTTTAGAATCTACAATTGAAAATATTGAACTTGGTGTATCTCAAAGTTTAAAATTTACAAACAACAATCCTTCAAGAAGTTATGGTATTAATATAACTGATGGGCCTTATGCTCTACTTGATTATGGGGAAAGTTTGATATTCTCTGCAGATGAGATAGGTAGTATCACATACAAAGACGAGGAAACGTCTGATTCAAAAACTATAACTATAACAGATATACTAACAACAATAAATTTTAATAATCTTGAAAATAAATTAAATGATGGTGACAATTCAGTAAAATTTATACAGAAATATCCGCTCTCAACAAAAGCAAATGATAAAGAATACGAATATACTATACGATATGACAAATCCGTAAATACAATTACAATAGAAAACATAACAAATACGACAAACCAAAGAGAAGTATACGTTCAAGGATTTGTATCTGATGCATCATATCCATTATATTATATTGTAAATTATCCTGGAGAAATATTAAATCTTGGTCTTCTAAATCCAATAACTAAAGATGGAAACAAATTTAATCTTAGAATTATTGGATTAGATGAAGGTGAAAATTCTATTCGTTTCATATCAACTGACTCTCAAAATCCAAGAATATTCAATGGAGAAATTACAAAAAGAGTTTTCATAGACACAATTGCACCAGAGATTATAATAGAAAAAGCATATTTTGAAACTAAAGGCTCAACAATAAATTTAACTGGAAAGGATATTGAAGAAGGAATATACATCAATTCCAATTCATTAAAAATGTTAATCTCAGTAGATGCAAAAGAATTAACTATTGAATTCAATGATAACTCTGAAAAAAAAGAAGTAATAAACAATTCAATTGAAATTTCACTTAGTCTTAAAGAAGGAAAAAATAATTTGACACTAATTGCAACAGATGATGCAGGAAATATAGGAAAAGTTGCTCATGAGATTCATTTTAGTAATAAAAAACCTGATATTGTAATTGACACTATGGAGCCAAAAGAATTATTCACTGGTTCAAAGACTTCACATTCATTCATTGAAATGATAAACGGAGAAACAAATAAACCCCATGTTGATATGACAATATTTACACTGCCAAGAGATGCAAAATACTATGATAAAGATGGAACAGAAAAAAGAGTAACTTGTAATGATTATGAGTCAGTTTTTTCAAGAACAGCAAGCCAAATAAACCAAGGTAACAATAATAATGATTCTAATGATGATGATAAGGAAAACATAAGATTAAATCTTTTAAGTCTTGTTTTTCAAAAACAGGAAGTAACATCAGACTCTGACAACAAATTTAAAGCAATTATTGGACTTCAGGAAGAAGACCCAAACGATAATAAAATAAATACTGATTATGATGAGTTTGATAGAGAAAGAACTTCAAATGAAGAAATAGGAAGAGTTGATAGTACAAATTATATATGTTTTGTAATGGAAGACAGATATGGCAACTACAACGTAAGAAGTTATACTGTTGAACTTGATGCTGGAAATACAATGTGGAAACCTGGAGAAATAACAACTATTCCAAATACTATGTATGCATCAGAAATTGAAAACACTGGAGATGAAAGATTAAATGTTGGAAGGGCAAGATTTAGTGTTATAGCAATATTTGATTATGTGGGCCCAGGTAAGGTAAGTAAAATTGAAAGGGCAGGTTTTAGAGTAAGCATGGATAATGCTATAAGCGAGTTTTCAAAATATGGTGATGTAATTACATCTGAAATGAATTATGCTCTTGATACTGAAACAGGAAGAGCTACTATATATTTTCCTGTTGAAATTAAACCTTTAAACAAAGACCCAATTGATTATCCAGACAATATAAGATTTGGTTTTCAAGCATATGTTTCATATTCTGTTGATGACAAAGACATTCCAATTGATACTAAAAACCCAATTTATTTTCAGACAACAATTAATATTGAAAAACCTCTTGACCATGCAAAATGGCTTTCTCCTGAAATGCTTGATAATATGGTAGCTTTTTTGAATAAAACAATAGCATATACTGAAACTGCAGTTAAATACACCGGATACGCAACAATAGGTGGAGTTATTGCATGTACTGGAGCTAAATTCTGGTATGGTGCCCAAGTTGCAGCTGCAAATGGTGATGAAGAATTAATTAACAATGCAAGAGAGAAAATGTTCATGGTCTGTGACAGAATAGCATGTACAGCATCACCTATGGAATGTGCAGACCAAGCAAAACAATTTGAAACTGGTGGAAAAGCAAACTTTGATACTGCAGACCTTGAAGGTAAAGATGGTTCAAGGTTTGTAAATGAAGAAGATGGTGAACAAGTTATGGGAAGAGTTACTGATTTGACAGTAACAAACACAAAATGTCAAGCAGGTGATGGAGGACCCGGAATTATTGTAAATGCAGATATTGAAAAATATGAAAAAGACTACACATTTGGAAACAATGGTTGGCTTGCAGGGGAAACTGAAAGTAAGAGATATTTACCAGGCCAATGCGTTCCAGTAAAATATAAAGGTGGAGTTGAACCTCCTGGTGATACTGTTAAACAACAAGATATTGAAAGTATTGATTTAACTGCAATCTCTGGAGTATGCTTTAACCCAGAAGCTCCTCAGTTTGACAAAACTCGTTGTAACTTCTTTGGTGCAGACCCAGAAGGTAACCCAGGTTGGGACCCCTCAGATAACATATTTGAGTCAGTAAGGTGTGGTTGTATAACTGATACTTATTCACATTTAAAGAATTATCTCAAAATTCAGCAAGCAATTAAAGGGTGTTTAGAGCAAGCAAAAATTGGTAACACAAAAGGTTCATATTGTGAAAGACTGCTTGGCCAGGCAGTATGTGATGTTGCAACAAATTTAATATTCAAAACTTTAACTCAGGAAAGTTCAAGATACGCATCTGATGGGTCTACTGATTATCATGAGAGTGGAGCTGTTGCAGCAATTCAAGGAGCAAGAGAAGGAGATAAAATATTAAATGATAGATACAGGGGAACATTCTACACACAGGCAGGCCTTAGCACAGAGCAAATAACAAACAAGATGTGCCTTGTAGCAATAACTGGCGACTGGTCATTACTATCTGAAAACATTCTCTCCTCAATTGAGCAAAACGAAGTTGAACCAGTCTTTGGTCCAATTTTCCCAGAATCAAGACTTCAAGGTTACAATCCTTTAACTGGTGCTTTATCAATTCAATACCGTTTCACATATGCAACAGTATCTGGAGGCCAGAGAATAACCACCAAAGTAAACTTCATCTGTGATAAAAACCAACCTGGTGGTGAGCATTGTCCTGATGGCAGAATCAATGCAAAAGATGCAGGGGCTTCATTTTCAGTATCAACTCTATACACTCCAGAAGATGGTTCAATGCAAGACACAATTGTAGCCTATGACACAGATGCCAGATTCAGATACAATGTAGTTCAATTTGAACACCACTACACATTAAAAGGCGAACAGAAAATAACTACTAGAGAAGAAAACATATTTCACAAAGGTGAGTTCATGCTTGCTAACTGTTACTTCACAGGCGGTCTTATGACTGCTGGAGCTGGATTTAGCTGTGACACATTATTTGACAATGATGCTCTTCTTTCAGCATACCAGCTTGTTGACGAGCAAACTCATGTATCTCCTAAGATGTCTGGCAGAGAGGAGGTATTCTATCCAGGAAATCCAGTATTTGTAACAGTAGGTTATGACATCAAAACAGACCAGTCAAACTCCCAGACATCATTTGACTTAGCATACAAAGCAATCTGTAAAGGCCCTGAAGGAACAGATGCAACCAAATACGGAGTTGTAAATGTCCCAACTAGGGGCAATAACTTCGGTATCGAGACAGTGATGTTAATACCTGGAAATGAAATGACTCTAGGTGAAGTAACTGAAACCGGTAGTGTTGAATACAAACTTAAATTAACAAAAGATGAAGTAAATGATTACAAAAATGGTTATTTGTTTTTTAAGAATAATGATGCTGTAAACTCTCTTGGATTTAAAGTAAATGGAAAAAGAAACTTTAATCTTGAAGGAAATGCATTTAATGTTCCTCAAGACTTATCAATTAATGGTGGAGGTTCACCTAATTCATACTCAGTTACTGGCATTGATATTAATGGTGATGAAACAGAACTTGTAATTGAAATTGAGGGCAATTTAGGCAATAGGCTTTCTATTAAATTAGGAAAAACTTCTGATTATAATTCAGCAGATAAAACTTTTTCCTCAACTTCTCGTAATGTCGAAGACGATGGCAGTTTCAATGCTTTGCAAGAAGGCCCATGCGACTTATACCTAAGAATCTTCCCTCAAGGTGGTGCTAGTGGAATAACTATGGACAACTTTGAAGACTACGACCCAACCGATGCTGAGCAGACAGGAGTTCACACAAATGTTGACAACACTGAGATGCTCAAAAGAGACTTTGTCTTCAAGAAAACTCCTGCTACTGCCGAAGAAGGTATCAGATTCGAGCTTGTAACTCCAAAAGAAAGAGAATCTATTTGTATTGATGGCACATTCACTCCCGAATATGTATTTTTAACAGCAGATGGCAGTTCTGGCGGTGCAAAAATTGATTTCACTGTAAGTGCCAAAAGATACACATCAGCAGAAGGTAAAGGTGAAGATGTTGATTTAAGAGAAACAAAAGGTTCAATAGGCACATTATCAACAAACATTGCTCCAACAGACACTCTTAAACAAGACAGTTCAGTTGAGATGCTCATGACATATAAAGTAATGAATAAAGAGGGCGTTGATATAAAAGGTGCAGAAGGCAGTATAAACTTTTACGGAGTATTTAGAGATAGTTGTTCATATGGAAGCCAAGCAACACAACCTACAACTCCAAATTCTGATAATGATGAAGATGAAAATAATGATATCTAACTATGATCTATTAAAAATATCAGAAATCGTTTCCTTAATTGAATAAGTCCTATTTACAATAGGATAATGAAACTTATTTGCATATTCTTTTGCAGCTGATTTATCTTGTAATTTATAAATTGTTAAAGCCATAAATCGACTCGCCCACAATGCTATATGGTCATTTGAAGCTGTATTTAAAGAAGTTTGAAAATGTTCTTTTGCTTTAGTAAAATCTCTATTATTATAATCATAATATCCTCTTGCAAATTCTAACATACTTGAATCTTTAATTTTATGGAATACAAATGTATCAGCTAGTCCATATTCAATAGCAATAAACCAAAAAAGTGGATTTATATTGTGAATATTTCTATCTGTCAATATTCTTCCAAGTTCTGGCATATTTTTTCTTCCTATCCACAACCCCAGAACTTTAAGAGCTTCTTCTTTATTTCCATTAATGGCATAATTAACTACTTCCCACAACTCATAACCCCCCGGACTTTTTCTATATGCCTCAGGTATATCTCCTGCATGTGCTTCATTTGGCTTCATCCCTTCAGAAACTCCTTCCTTAAACTCTCCCATAAGTCTTCCTGCAAGTCCAGTTGCTTCTTGCTCGCTCATTCCAGGATTTTGTTCCATCAAATACTTAGCCACTCCAATTACTCCATTAGACCCAGAATAAATAAATGGCAAAGCAGCTGCACCAATCCCAGCTTTCTTCAAAAACTCTCTTCTGCTATTATCAATAGTTTCAGTTTTATTACCTTTACCAAAAAATCCCATATTTATTACATCTTCAAGTGTCATCTTTAATTTATTTTATTTACTACTAACTACGACAACAGAATTTATAAACCTTTCGCAACATTTGCACACTTTTGTTTAAATAATTATAATGAAAACAAATAATATTAATATTTCTCTTTCATGTAAGAAGGCTTATACTCTTCCCATTCCAAAATGTCTGGAAAACCATATCCAGTATAATTTGATTTTATTGACAAAGCCCTGTATTCAATTCCAGACCCACATTTAACATACAAATCAAGTTTTTCATCTCTGTCAAAATATCCAAAAACACTCTTTTCAAAATCATTAAAAACATCAAGACAATATTCTTCTGCTTGTCTTAAATGTTCATGACAATTTCCTTTAGTAACAAGCACATTATTTACTTCTCCTGAACCTAGACTTCCAACTTGTAATAAGAACAATCCAGCAACCAAATTTCTTATTATTATTTAATAGCAAAATATATATTATTTTAAAAATTTTCTCTTAGTTACTCAACAACATCCCATACTTCTCTACCATTTAAGTCAAAATAATGAATTCCAAAAGAAGTAATTGCATCTCCATTTTCATCAAAACTAATCCTGCCTGCAGCCCCATCATAATAATCTATATCATATAAATACTCCTTAATACAATTAGTATCAACTCCCCTGCAAAATCTTATTGCATCACTTACAATATATATAGAATCATATGAACTTACAACATAATAATAATTGGTTTTTGGATACTCGCCAAATTTATTTTTATAATTTTCAATCATATCTTTAGTTTTAATATTTTCTTTGTCAGCATATACATCAGAAGATATAACTCCTTTAATCAAACCATTTGTTTTATCAAATACATTTTTTGTAACTCCAACATTATTGGTAAATATCATATATTCATCAAACATCTCCATTTCATCAAGTTGATCATAAAATGAAATAGCAGTATCCTCGCTCTGTGATGCAAAAAATATTGAATCAATAGATTTTTCTTGTTTTATCTTAATAAGATATGAACTAAAATCCCTTTCATTTTCAATAAAACCCATATCTAAAACAACTTCACCTCCTGCATCTGAAAATCTTTTTGAAAATGCTTCTTTTACAGAAACTGGAAACTCTTTGTTCTCATAAACAACAGCAATTTTTTTAGCTCCTCTCTCATAGGCTATTGCTCCAAGTTCTCCAACATAATATGAAGCTGTAGGCATACTCCTAAAACTATAATCGCCAGCATTAGTGTAATCATCAGACGAAGTAAGTGTAGCATATTGAAGAATTTCTCTTTCATTTAGCATTGCAGAAATTGCAAGACTCTCAGAACTGCATTGTCCTCCAACAATAAGTTCTACTTCATCAATATTTACCAACTTATTAGCAGAATTAATAGCTTTTTTAGAATCACAACCACCATCCTCAACAATTAACTCTATTTGCTTGCCAATAACTCCGCCCATAGAATTAATCTCATCAACGGCCATTTGAACAGCATTAACTGAAGGTACTCCATATACTGCCCCGCCTCCCGTAAGTGGGCCTATAACTCCAATTTTAATAATATCATCATTAATTTCAATATCTTTAGCAATCACATTACCTGATACTATTTCCTCACTACATCCTGAAATTATCAATCCCAGAAGCAAAAATAACATTCCCAATAAATAAATTTTCAATTTCATTTGTAAAACTAGATAACAAACATAAAAATATTAAATAAACTCCTCCAAAATAAGAGGAAAACAAAAAGATATAAATAAAAACATCTTTTATATATTATGATTAACACAAATATATTAGAAGATATAGGCCTTTCAAAATCCGAAATAAAAACATACATAACTCTTCTAGAACTTGGCAGAGAAACATTAGGAAAGATTATCTCAAAATCAGGACTTCAAAGCTCAGTAGTTCATAGAGCTTTAATTACTCTTGCAGAAAAGGGTCTAGTAACATATATTAAACAGGGAAAAGATAGGCATTACACTCCAGAAGACCCAGAAAATTTACTAAATTACATTGAAAATAAAAAAAAGAACTTAAAAGACATATTGCCAGAACTTAAAGAAAAACAGCTTTTGTCAAAAGATAAAAACGAAACAAAAATGTTTATAGGTAAAAAAGCAATATTTACAATGTTAAACAATTTAATTGAATCAGCAACTCCTAAATCTGATTACTTAAGTTTTACTCTAGTAGAGCCGCACATTGAAGAAGATGTAATAAGATTTTACAATCAATTCAATCTTAGAAGATACGAAAAAAAACTAAATGTAAAAGTACTTGGCAATAAAAAAGTAAAAAACATATTTGAAGAACATTACTCAAAAAAACTGCTAAAAAAAGCAAATGTAAGATACACATCATTTAATTTGCCACAAGGCCTTATAATACTTCAAAACAATGTAATATTTTTAAACTGGCAAGAAGACCCATTTGCTGTAAAAATAACTAACTCATTAATGGCAAAGCAATACAGTGAATTTTTTTTAGACCTCTATGAAAAAGCAAAACCTGCATATTAAATAAACTCGCCCAAACCCTTCTCAGACCTTTCCTCTTTTTTTCTTTTATTGGAAACATTTCTATTAGATAAAGATTCTTTAAATTCTTGCCTCACAACAATCTCTTCTTTCTCTTCAATATTTTCCTGGACTTGTTTTGCTCTATCAAGGACTCTTTGAGGTATTCCTGCAAGCTTTCCAACATATATTCCATATGACTTATCAGTACCACCCTGTACAATTTTTCTAATAAATTCAACCTTATCTCCTTCCTCTCTTACAAGTACATTGTAATTTGCAATATTATCATAATGCTCTGCTAGTTTATTTAATTGATGATAATGAGTGGCAAAAATTGTATTGCATCCAAGATAAGATAACTCCTCAGTTACTGCCCAAGCAATTGAGAGGCCATCATATGTCGAAGTACCCCTTCCAATTTCATCAAGTAAAACAAGTGATTTATGTGTAGCATTATTTAATATATTTGCAGTCTCACTCATTTCGACCATAAAAGTACTATGTCCCTCAGAGATTTCATCATGAGCTCCAATTCTTGTAAAAATTCTATCATAAATTTTTAATTTGGCAAAGCTTGCAGGAACAAAACTTCCAATTTGTCCCATAATGGCAATTAATGCAGTCTGTCTAAGATATGTAGATTTTCCACTCATATTAGGCCCAGTTACAATTTTTAAATCTTCTTTCTCATCAAATAAAATATCATTAGAAATATAATTATCAACAAATCTCTCAACAATTGGATTCCTACCATCCAATACTTTGCACTCGTTCTCATCAAATTCCGGTCTTGTATAATTATAAAGTTGAGCATTAACACTATGTGAAATCAAAACATCAAGAAGTGAAATCTTTTTTGCAATATCCTGAAATTTCTTTATATAATTTTTTAGCTTTATTACAATATTATCAAAATATTCTCTTTCAAGATTCTTTATTTTCTCTTCAGCATTTAAAATCAAATTTTCTTTTTCCTTTAATTCGGGTTTTATATATCTATGAGCATTAACTAGTGTCTGTTTTACTTGATAATCATCAGGTACTTTTGAGCTTTGCGAGTTAGGAACTTCAATATAATACCCAAAAATTTTATTATATCTTATTTTAAGTGTATTAATACCAGTCCTTAGCCTTTCAGTCTCTTCAAGTTCTTTTATAAAATCCTTAGAATTATAAGCAATATCAAATAACTCTTCAAGTTCTTTAGAATATGTTTTTTTTATATATCCTATATCTCTAGTATGAGATGGTGCATCATCAACTATTGCCTTATCTAGTAGTTCTGTAATTTCTGGCAGAGTATCTATCTTCTTAATTTCCTTTAACAAAGCAGTATCAAAAAATACTAATCCTTTTTTTATCTCTGGCAATTTCTCTAGAGCAAGTTTAAGAGCAAATAAATCCTTTGGTGTTACAATTGATGAACTAATCCTTGCCGTAACTCTTTCAATATCGCAAAAATCCTCCAATAATTCTCTAATTTCATCTCTTTCCATTATTTTTTCATTTAACTCTTCAACACTATCTAGCCTTTTCATAATCTTTTTCTTCTCAAGAAGCGGATTTGTTAGATGACTCTTTAAAAGACGACCCCCAGACGAAGTTTTTGTATGATTAAGAATTGCAAATAGTGTTTTAGAATTTGAATCTCCAAACAAACTATGAGTTATTTCTAAATTTCTAAGTGAAATAGAATCAAGAATCATATTTGTTTCAAGACTCACATAATTAATCTTATTAATATGTTTAAGTTCAAGTTTCTGCAATTTATATATATAAAATAATAGAGCACCAGAAGAAATAATTGAAAACTCTTTTGTATCAAGGCCAAGTTCAGCACCCTTAAGCCCAAATTGTTTTTTTAAAATTTCATTTGCATAATTAAGATTAAACCTCACATCAGATAAAAAATTATAATATATCTCTGAATTTTTAATAAAGTCTTTAAGTTTTCTGGCAAATGAACTATCATTCATAATAATCTCTGAAGGAGAATATTTTCTTACAATCGTTTTTATGTCATCAAGTTTGGCAACCTGCGATGTTAAAAACTCTCCCGTTGTAATATCAACCAATGAAACTCCATATTTTTCAGAAATATCCTTTGGCGAATAAATGCACATTATAAAATTATTCTCAAACGAGCTAAGATATTCATCCTCCAGTATTGTCCCTGGTGTGATAACTCTGGTAATTCCTCTTTTAACAAGTCCTTTCGCCTGTTTTGGGTCTTCAAGCTGTTCGCATAAAGCTACTTTGAAATTATTTTGAACTAACTTTCTAATATAAGGAATTACAGAATGAAAGGGAACTCCTGCCATAGGTGTATCGCCTCTTTTAGTAAGAGTAATAGAGAGAACTTTAGAACAAGTTTTAGCATCATCATAAAAAGTTTCATAAAAATCTCCTGCTCTAAATAAAAGAATGCAGTCATTATATTGTTGTTTAAGTTCTATGAACTGCTTCATCATTGGAGTTGTTTTAGAATCTATTTCCATCTACAATTCCAACTTCAAGAATTTTTATAAACTTAATTGAAATAATTTCAGGAAACCACAGAAATAATTATGGTTCATGAAATTCATAACATTTCAGCAATAATATCATTTAATAACTCTCAATTAATTATCTTTTGATATTTTTTAAAAATAAAATCATCAAATTTTTTTTCTTCAACAACTTTATATTTATTAACATCAAATTTTGGAAAAAATACATTTCCCTGATAATCACCTTTGATATGGGAAATATACAGATATTTAGCATTATCAATTGTTTGACTATAAACATTAGCTCCTCCAATTACAAAAATATCAAGTCCAAACTCTTCAGCTTTAGCAAATGCATTTATAAGAGAATTACATACAATAGCTCCATTTAGACTACATCCATCTCTGTCAAGTACAATATTAATTCTATCAGGCAGAGGTCTTTTAGGAAGTGAGTTCCATGTTCCCTTTCCCATTATTACTATAGTATTCTGTGTCGTATCTTTAAATAATTTCCAATCCTCTTTAATTCTCCAAGGAATATCATTATCATTTCCAATTACAAAATTGTTCGCAATAGCAGCAATCAATGAATATTCAACCATAATTTAACTAGAAATGTATTAATATATAATATTTATGAAATTAATACTCTTTATTAATATATTTTTAATATAATTTAATAATATTTTTTCATATTGTTTTAATAAATACGTTCTCAATTATTCAGTCACTTCAAAACCTTTATAAAGTGTTTTTCATTTTCTTTTCTTAGATAATTAATTTTTACAAAAAAATGGCATCAAAAAATCAAGGCAGTGCAGGCAGGTTCGGCGTAAGATACGGAAATACTTTAAGAAGAAGAGTAGCTGAGATTGAAAAATCATCAAGAGGAAAACATAAATGTCCTTTTTGCTTAAAAGAAAGCAAAGTAAGAAGACAAGCATACGGAATTTGGAAATGTACTTCATGTGAAAAAGTATTTGTGGGAAAGGCATATAAGCCATATTAAAAATGGTAGAATACGTTTGCGGAATATGTTCAAAAACTGTCTCTAAAGTTCTTGTTGAAAGAAAAATTAGATGTCCATATTGCAGTTCAAAAATATTAATTAAAAAACAAAATAGAATTTTAGAATCTATAAAAGCCAGATGAAAACAATCACAGAGTTTATTTTAGATTTTGACAAAGACACACAGACCTATTATAAACTTCTAAAAGAAGAAGATTTTGACTTTAAAACAAAAAACATTAACATAAATTTAAACTTCTCCAGTGACAAATTAAATGTAAAAATAACAGCACCTAGTATTATTGAATTAAAGATAGGTACAAATGCATTTATAAAAAGCCTTGAAATTATACAAAAAACACTTACAATATAAAATGGAAGCAGAAATCATAGATATAACTGAATCTCTGGAAATGTTAACTGATGACTTGCCAGCAAAAGTAAAAACTCAGCTCTTGTCTGTAATAGAAGAATTAAAAAGTCTCAATTGTGAAAATCCTGATGCAAACATATTAATGAAAATCCAGGACGAATTAGAAACTATATCAAATGTCTCTAACTTAGATTACTATACTAGAAATGAAATAATTAATGCAGTAACTAGTATTGAATCAATCTATAACGGATAAAAATCACTAATTTTAAAAAGTTTATAATTTGTCAGTAAAAAACAAAATTTTAAAAACAATTAACTCAAGTATTTTATATGGCTAAATTTTTCTCAAAAGGATTTTTTAATTTTTGGAACTTATTTAAAAGAAAAAAAAAAATTAATCTTGGGTTGTATGGTCCTCCTAATGCAGGTAAATCAACTCTTGCAAATAAGATAATTGAAGATATTTTAGGAGAAGAAGCTGACATGTTTGCAACCTCTGAAATAGAACATGAAACAAGACAAGTCCAACAAGTAGAGAAACTAGAACTAAAAAAAGGTTCAAAAACAATAGATTTCACATTAATTGATACTCCTGGAATTGCAACAAAAATAGACTTTGAAGATTTTGTAAAAAAGGGTTTGAATAAAGAAGATGCAAAAGATAGGGCAAAGCAAGCAACACAAGGTGTAATAGAAAGTATAAAATGGCTTGACAATGTAGATGCAGTCCTTGTTATACTAGATTCAACTCAAAACCCATATAATCAAGTAAATATTACATTAGTTGGAAATTTAGTAGCTAAAAACAAAAAAATAATCATTGTTGCAAATAAAACAGACTTACCAAAATCTAATCTTGACAAAGTTAACTTGGTCTTTCCAGATTACAAAATTGTATCTGTTTCAGCAAAAACTGGCGAAGGTCTTGATAATTTATATGAAACAATATTTAAGGAGTTCTATTAAAAATGGGTGTCCAAATACTATCTCACGAATTAATAGGAAATCTTTCTTCCTCTAAAAAAATCCGTAAAATTTTGGAAATTGTTAAAAAAGGAGATGTTGTTTTAATTGAAGGGAGACTAAAGAGCGAAGAAGAACTAAGTCTTACATCTCAAGCATTAGAAAATGTATCTGGTAAATTTACAGGTATAGAAATTGCATTTTTAGACTCTGTTAAATCAAAATCACCTATTGATACAATTAAACAAGGTATCATAAAAATCCTAGCAAAAGAAAGACTAGGGATTACAGTAATTGGCCCAAGTAAGATAATTAAAGAAATTAAAATGAATCCTAACAAACTTGAAATTTTATTCAAATAATTATTTACCTAAAAATTTTTTTACTAAGTTCAAATAAAATTCTAACTAATCCTGTATTAGATAACTCATAATTTTTCCCATCTCTAGTTTCATACCCAAATTTAGTATTTCCTACATCATACATTCTTCTCTCCTTTACTTCATTATCAAAAACAGGACTTTCACTATTCATATAACTAACTTTAAATAATCCTGGGTCAAATTTCCAACCCTGTAAATATGCTAATTGTTGCATATAAATTGCCTTTACCTTAATTGCTTGAATATTATAATCAGTTCTTTTAGTTACTATTTTATATGGTATTTTATTTTTAATATTTTCAAGCATAACTATATCAAGTTCAGATAAAACTTCATCTGGTTTAGGTAATTTCATTTTATCTCTTTTAATCTCATTCAAAAAGTATTTTGATTCTCTTTTTACTATTGCAAACAATATTAATTAATAATATTTATATATAAATCTCTAATTAATATTTCTATGGCAAAAAAGAACAAAAAAGAAGAAGATAAAAAAAAACATCAATCTTCTTCAAATCAAAATACTAAAAACTCTGAGCATCTAGAAAAAAATGAACCTGAAGTTATAGTAACAGAAAAAGAAATTGAAAATACTATTGAAAAAGAAAATAAAAAAAAGCAAACTAAGTCAGAGAGTGACTCAGAACCATCTTGGTATCATTATGCATCAATTTTAGCTATTATTCTAGTTGTATTTGGATTACTCTATATTGGATTTGAAATATTCTATGAAAACAGCAACCCTCAATTAATTTTAAATCAAAACAAAACATATACATACCCATTCAAAATAGGTAATGTTACCTATAATATAGAATTTGCATCACCAATTGAAGAAGTTCAGAACAGTAATTATCCTATAGAATTTGATAGAATGTCAATATTAAATACTATTAATTTTAAAATGGCATTTGACAATTACTCTCAGAATAATGGAACAGACAATGGGAAGGTGGCACAGGCAGCATCGAAACTAACCTCATATTTAAAAAATTTATATAATATGAAATTTTCAACTAATAGTTTTGTAATGTTAGATGAATTAAATTGTTCAAACTCTACTAACAGAAATAAAATTATTACATTTAGTCCCTATGAACAAACAGCAGGTGCATTCATGGATGAGAATGGATGCATAGAAATTAAGGCAAGAAATGCAACTGAGATTATGTATGTAGTTGATAAGATAATGCTTGATTTAATTAAAAGATGAGTGTAAATAAAAAATTAAAAGAAATTATATGTTGTCCTTATTGCAAATCTGATTTAAATTTTGACGACGAAAAAAACATCATTTGCACAAAATGCGATAAAAAATATTTTGTTAAAGAAGGGATTCTTGTTCTCCTTTAAAATATATAATTTGTATCTCTTGGTATTTTTATACAGGTTTTTAAGATTATTTTATAAATTCTATGTGATTGCAAAAACACACTAATAGCAATATTTATAAACCGATTAGCGTTAACTATATTTACTTGTGAGCGAATCACTAATATGTGGTTTGTGATATAAAAAACGACGTACATCATAGTACAAACTCAAGGCAAAAAAATTCACGTTGATCCTGCGTGAGATTTCCGCTAGAGGGGTTAGATTAAGCCATGAAAGTGTGTTAGGCTCGTCCTGACCGCAGAAGGCTGAGTAACACGTCATTAACCTGCCTTATGATTTCTAATAATCTTGGGAAACTGAGTGTAAAGGAAATAGTCATCAATAGCTGGAATGCTTTGATGATTAACATAAGATGGGATGGCGCCCGATTAGATTGTTGGTGAGGTAATGGCTCACCAAGTCTTTGATCGGTAGGGGTCGTGAGAGCGATGACCTCCAGAAGGACACTGAGATAAGGGTCCTAGCCCTAAGGGGTGCAGCAGGCGCGAAAACTCTACAATGCACGCAAGTGTGATAGGGTAACCCCTCGTGCTTATCTAACGATAGGCTTTTGTATAGCTTAGTGCGCTATTCGAATAAGTGGTGGGCAAGACCGGTGCCAGCAGCCGCGGTAATACCGGCGCCACAAGTGGAGATCATGTTTACTGGGTCTAAAGTGTTCGTAGCTGGTTTGTTAAGTTTCTTGTGAAATCTCTGTGGCTCAACCCAGAAACTGCAAGAAATACTGACAGACTTGAGACCGGAAGAGATGAAAGGTATTGTTTGGGTAGCGGTAAAATGCTATAATCCTAACAAGACCAACTAAGGCGAAGGCATTTCATTTGGACGGATCTGACAGTGAGGAACGAGAGCTGGGGGAGCGAACCGGATTAGATACCCGGGTAGTCCCAGCCGTAAACGCTGCGGGTTAGGCTTGGCTAAATCTACGAGATTTAGCCGGGTCGTAGCGAAGGCGTTAAACCCGCCACCTGGGAAGTACAGCCGCAAGGCCGAAACTTAAAGGAATTGCCGGGGGAGTACTACAAGGGGTGCGGCGTGCGGTTTAATTGGATTATACACCGAGCAACTTACCAGGGGCGACAGCCCAATGAAGGTCAGATTAAAGGTTTTACCTAAGACGCTGAGAGGTGCTGCATGGCCGCCGTCAGCTCGTGCTGTAAGGTGTCCTCTTAAGTGAGGAAACGAGCAAGACCTATGTCTATAATTGCTAACTGAGTCTATCAGAGTACATTATAGGGACTGCCTTGGAAACAAGGAGGAAGGTGTAGGCAACGGTAGGTCTGTATAGCCCGAATCTCCTGGGCTACACGCGCGCAACAATGGTTGGGACAATGAGATGCAACTCCGAAAGGGGAAGCTAATCTCCAAACCCAATCCTAGTTTAGATTGAGGCTTGCAACTCAGCCTCATGACATCGGAATCCCTAGTAACCGGGTATTATCAGTGCCCGGTGAATATGTCCATTCTCCTTGGACACACTGCCCGTCAAACCAACCAAGTAGGGTAGAGGTGAGGTGCTGTTTTTTGACAGTATCAAATCTTTGCTCTGTGAGGGGGGTTAAGTCGTCACAAGGTATCCGTAGG
>CAYLKB010000016.1:0-20715 GCA_964384165.1 uncultured Methanosarcinales archaeon | reverse complement strand
TTTAAAGTTAAGCCCCACCCTAAAGGATGGGGTAATCTTGAAACGATATAATAAAGTTTATATATTATAAGAGATATAATATATATATGGAATATACTACAATAAGAATTACAAAAGATGTTAAAAAAAATCTTGACAAGATAACTACTAGAGGAGAAACATATTCAGAAAGATTAAATAAATTATTTGTTGAGGCTCAAACTAATATTGCAGTTAATACTATTATTGATTCAATAGAAAATTCTTCTGAATGGATTACTCTAGATGATCTTGAGAAGAAAATGGAGAAAGAAAATTTAATATGAAAGTACTAATTGATAAAGAAGTTGAAAAATTAATTTTTAGTAAATTTCGAAGCGATTCTAAAGAAATATTAAAGGATATTAAAAATTATTCGTTAAATCCAAGTAAGGGTAAACGGGTTGGGATTGTTAATAATTTTGAAGTATGGCAAATTAAAACTGCAAAAGGAAAATTAAGATTGCTTTTTGCAAGATATATGAATATTGAATATGTTATGCTTGAAGATAAATTTAGGGATGTTTCTAGACTTGTTAAAATAGCTAGAAAAAACAAAACAAAAGAACAAAATAAGTTTATTGATGAGATTCTTGAAATGCTTAGGAAAAATGGACTTGATTTTTAGTTATCAATAATTAAGAAGTTCTTCTGCTTCGTAGTCGAGGACTATTCTGTCATGGACTTGATATGTACCATCTGGTTTTAAGTGTACAAAGCATGAGTCCCAAATTTCAATGCCATATTCTTCTTTTAGTATTCTTGAATAGACGCTAAGCTGCAGGGAGTATATGTTGTATTTGTTGTTTGGCAATGCTGAAAAAGGCTCTTTTGCATATGAGAATATCTGCTTTTTATCTATTGTTTTGTTAGATGTTTTCCAGTCTACAATCCATAGTTTTCCGTCAATTTCTAGTATTAAATCAATGGTTCCTGCAATTGAGTATTTGGAGGAGAATATTTTAATTTCTGATGCTATAATTTTGTATTCGGGGTTGTCATCAAAAAAGAATATTACTGCTTTTATTACTTCTTTTTCTTTTGAGGAAAGTTCTTGTTCTTTGCAGTATTTTTCTGCTAAAATATGTATGTAACTTCCATTATGCCTTAATACTTCCCAACCGTATAATATTTCGTCTTCGGTTACCCAGTTCCGCTCTGCTACATCTCTTGAAATTTTTTTTGCATTGAATGGGAAGAATTTAGATATTTTTTGTGTTACAGATAATAATTCTTTTTCACCTAAAAAATAAGAATGAGACTCTTCTATAAATTTAAGATTATTTTTTGAATTGTGATCAATAATCTTGTTTAAAATATTATTCATTATAATAAATTCTGAAGTCCATTATATAAACTTTTTTGAAAAGCATATGCAATCCCAGTTTCATATTGTTCATTATCTAATTGAGTGATTCTAACTGGATTTTCATAAAAATGTTTTAAGTTATGTTTTGCCATTTGAGCAATTAGATATGTGTGGTCATGAATAAATGTTGTTGGAATTAAGTCTTCGCCAACTATAACAGTATCACCTTGTGAGTCAGTTATAGTTTCATGGTTTGGATTTAATTCATCAATATTATTAAATATAAATAAACCACCATCTTTTAGAACTCTTGATATCTCATTAAATACATTATCTTCTAAATATTTTTTTCTTAAATAATATATTCCTTGGTTGCATATTACAGCATCAAAAGAATTTTCAGCAAAAGGTAAAGCATTAGAATTTAGATTTGTATTTACTACATTTTCAAGGCCTCTTTCTTTTGCTAATTTTAACATCCCTTCAGGAGAATCTGCAATGGTGATATTAGTGTAACCTGTTTCCTGAAATGGGACTGAACTTAAACCACTTCCACCCATTAAATCCAAAATATTTGATGCATTACTTATAAAAATATTTGCAAATGAGAACAAGTCTCTTTGAACACCAAGGTCAGTTTTTGGGTCTATTGTACTATATTGTTTGATTACAACTGGATAATTATAATATATTATTGAAGGTATTGATAACATTTTTCAAATAAGGGTAATCAAAATTATGTTTTAAATCTTATCTAAAAATACATGCTTATTTTTACTAATGATTTAATTACTTGTTTATGAATTATTAAAAAAATAAGATGACAACTCAAAAAAATATTAATAAGGTTAGAAAAAAATTCCAAATAGAATATCAGCATTTATAGTTATTAATAAACTAAAGAGAAAAATGCTTTGAGGGTCTAGAAAATTTTATGATATGAATGTTATAATGAGAAAAAAAGAAATAAAGTATATTCAGATTTGAAATAGAATAAGATATATAAATATAAAAATTTATATTATTATATGAAAATATTAAATTTGCTTTCAATTATAGCAGTTTTGGTTTGTTTTTTGTTATCTGTTGGAGTATATAATATAATGCCTGAGAAAATAGCATCTCACTGGGATGTTCAAGGAGATGTTAATGATTATATGAATAAATTCTGGGGACTCTTTTTATTACCAGTTATTACATTGATATTATATGGAATTCTTAAATCAATTATTATAATAGACCCATTAAAAAAAAATATTGAAAAGTTTAGAGATAGTTATGATGGATTTATTTTAGTTTTGGTTTTATATATGCTCTATATTCATTTAATAATAATTTTATGGAATTTAGGATATAAGTTTGATATCAATAAAACGCTAATGGTGGCTTTTGTAATTTTGTTTTTCTATATAGGAGTATTACTTGAGAAAACAAAAAGAAATTGGTTTATAGGAATTAGGACTCCTTGGACAATGTCTGATGATAGAGTCTGGGATAAGACTCATAAAGCTGCAGGTAAGTGGATTAAATATTCAAGTCCTTTGTTTTTATTGGTTTTTATAGAAAGTAACTTGCTTTTTGCAGTGATTTTTGTTGAAGTTGGAATAATTCTTGCAGCAGTTATTTATTCTTATTTGATTTATAAAAAGATTAAGAAATAAATTAAGAAATATCGTGCTCCGCAGAAGTTATTAACTTCTAAGAACACGATATAGCTGAACGAGCAAAGCTAAGTGGAGAGGACACAAAAGGAAAAACTTTTGTTGACGACTATATAGTAAAAGAACTATTTAATTCGAGTCCTCATTCTTCAAATTCGAATAAATATTTCTTTTGGCACATAGTAAGTGCTTTTTGTTTTCGTATTATTTGTCCCAATTACTATAAATTAATTGTCAATATCTTCACTTCTTATTTTAAAACCTTCTAAGTTTTCATCCCATATTTCTTCGAAAGGCTTTTCTTTTTGAGATAGACAGAAAGCTGTTCTGCAAAAGATTGTCTCAGTTGTTAAATTAATTCTGTTTCCAATAATTCCTGCAGTTTGAAGGTCTCTTCCCCTGCTGTATATATCAAGACTTATTTCTCCACTTGTTGTCTGGACTCCTGCTAAAACTTTTATTTTATTTGTAAGTTCTTCAAGTGCTTTTAGAATTTTACCATCTTTTTTAGTATTATCATCGTGTTCTGGTAAGTTACCAATTCCTGTACCTTCAATTACAACTGCATCGTAATATTCTAAGTTTTTTAATTCTTCAGCAAACATGTTTGGATGAGATTTGAAGAAACCGATTTTTAGTTCTGTATTATATTTTGCGTAGTTGAATTTCTTTTCGGGTTTTTCACTTAGCAAATCTTTACGAAGAATTTCAAGTTTTGAGTTCTCAATTCTTGCAAATGCAGGATAATTAATTTGCTTGAATGCATCCCTTCTTGTTGAGTGCATTTTTTTTGCGTTTAGCCCGTCAAGAATCAAAAATGAATTATCGGATAAGTTCTCGTGCATACAAATTCCTACTCTTCTAAATGCTTTCTCATGCTTTGAGTTTTCAATTATAAAATCTACTGCTGCGTTAAGATTTGTAAATGCATCTGAGGATGCCCTGTCTGAACTTCTTTGGGCTCCAACAAGTATTACAGGGATGGATAGATTTTTGCATGCATATTGGAGAGCTGCAGAGCTGTAATGCATAGTGTCTGTCCCATGGGCAATGATTATTCCTTGTGTTTTTTCATTTATTGCTTTTTGTATTTCATCAAGCATTAAATTGTATTCGTTAAATCTCATGTCTTCTGAGAAAATATTGCCTATCATTCTTGCACTAATTGCGGCTTTTTCATTTAGTTCGTAAAATAAAACCATCAGTTCATCAGCTGTAAATTTTGATGATACGCCTCCTGTTCTGTAGTCAACTTTTGATGCAATAGTTCCTCCCGTATGAAGGATGGTGATTTTAGGAAGGTCTGATGTATCAGGCTTTTCTACTTTTGGTTTATCTTTTTCTTCAATTTGGTTTCTTGATAATAATTTTATATTTTCTTTTTTCAGATTAGCATTGTATCCGCTTTTTAATTTTAGAGTTATATACTCGTCATCTTCTTTTATGAGAATTCCTTTAATGTTGTTTTCATTAAATACTATTTCCAGTTCTTCTTTCATATTAATGATTAAAAGAGATTTTTTTATATAATTTGTTATTCTTTTGAGTATCCTAAAAGTCTTACAAAGAAATACATGCTAATAATAAAAAGTACAGCTGAAAATAGTGGATATCCTAATAATTGAGGACCAAAGTCTACAAGCAAGACTGAACTTATAAAAAAAGTTGCAAATATGAATGTGACACTTAGAAGTTTGCTCATTTGCCTGAATGTTTTGTTGAAATATTTTATGTTATTGTCAATTCCTGTTACCTGCTTTTCTAGGATATCAAATTTTCTTGAAAAGTTTTTTGTATATTGAGGAAATTTTGAAAGGCCTGAATACATTTGAAGTGCAGCATTTTTTGTTTCTTTTTTTAAGTTAGTGTATGAAAGTTTTGATTGGAGTATTTTTCTAACATAGGGTTTAGCATTTTGTATAACATTAAAGTCAGGGTCTATTTCCCTACAGAAACCATCCATTGTTACTAAACTTTTTCCAAATAAAACTAAATGTGCTGGCATTTTTATTCCTGATTTTCTTGCAACTTCAATTGAATTGTAAAATATTTCCTCAAAGTTTAAGTCTTTTAATGAGTGGTCATAATAGTCGCCCAAGGTGTCTTCAATTCCTCTTTTAAGGTATTCTTCATCAACATCTTCATTACCAATGTGAAGGTCAAGAAGACTTTCGGCTGTTTTTTCAAGGTTTGGCTCTACAAGTGCAGAGAATAGGGAAAATAATTTTTTTTCAAGTTCTTCATCTATTCTTCCAACTATTCCAAAATCAAGAAATATTATTTTGTTATTATGAATAAATATGTTTCCAGGGTGTAGGTCGGCATGAAAGAATCTATCTTCAAATATCATTTTGTATACGGCATCAGTAATTATTCTTATTACTTGATGGCCATTTTTTATTTTTACATCCAAGATATTATTTCCTTCAAGATACTGCATTACAACAACATCTTTTGTAGAATATTCATCATATACTTTTGGAATTTTTACATTCTCATAATTATGGAAATTTTTGTAGAATCTTTGTATATTTCTTGCCTCATGTGAAAGGTCTAGTTCTTTTTTTGTGTAAGATTTGAATTCTATAACTATTTCTGAAAGGCTTACAAATGAAAGGTCATAGTGTTTTTCTATTTCTTTTGCAAAGAATTCCATAATTTTTATGTCTTCTTTAAACATCTCATCTACAAATGGTTTTTTAATTTTAACTGCAACATCGTGGCCATCTATTTTGGCCTTATGAACCTGAGCAATGCTTGCAGTTCCAAGAGGTTTTTTGTCAATGAATTCAAAGTTTATGTGTTTTATATTATCTTTTAGTTTTTCAAATGGGACTGGGTCTATATGGTTTAGAAGTTTTTCAAGTTCTTTTGCATAATCTTTTCCTATTAAGTCAGGTCTTAATGCAAGAAGCTGGCCTAGTTTTAGAAAAGCGCCCCCTAACTCTTCAAAAATTTCTCTTATGTCTATAGGTGATACGCTTTTTTCCTGGACTCCTTTTATTCTCTTATGAAGTGGAAGGTATTTAAGAAATCCAATGTTTGATAAAACTCTCATAAAACCATGTCTGAATAATACATGACTTATTTGACGTAGTCTTTTGAGGTTTAATGTGTAGAACATAGTATTATTCTTTTTTTATATTTTAAATATATTTGTTGTAATTAAAGTGGGGTTTAAGATTTATATTAATTAAATTATTTTAATCTTTCTTGATATTCTTTCCAGTCTTTTGCAAATTTTTCTAGTCCATTTTCAGTTAATGGATTGTAGTATAGTTTTTCAAAGATTTTATAAGGCATAGTAACAATGTCTGCACCTATTTTTGCGCATTGATGGACATGTTCAGGTGAACGGATACTAGCAGCTAGAATTAATGTTTCATATTTATAATTGTCGTAAATTTGCCTTATTTCTTTAACAAGTTCAGCCCCATCCCATCCTTCATCATCAATTCTTCCAATAAAAGGACTTACGCACCAAGCTCCTGCTTTAGCTGCAAGAAGTGCTTGATTAGCTGAGAAACATAGAGTTACATTACATCTAATTTCTTCATCAGATAAAATTTTAACTGCTTTTAGTCCATCAAATGTTAGTGGTATTTTTATTATTATATGAGGATTAATTTTTGCATATTTTCTTGCCTGGGCTACCATTGACTCTGTAGAGTCTGTGTCTGTAACCTCAACACTAATAGTGTAAATATCGCAATTGCTTTTAAGAATTTTAATTATTTCTCGTATCTGAGGAATGAACTCTGCAGATTCTTTTGATATAAGAGTTGGATTTGTTGTAACTCCATCAATAAGCTTACTTTCTGCAGCTTTTTTAATCTCTTCCAAGTTTGATGTATCAAGATAGATTTTCATCTTCATTAGATATATAGTTTTTAGTATTTTTATATCTTATTAATTCTTTCATAGTTGAGATATTAGTTGCTACATATGAATTTTGGCATAAGTCAACAATTTTTGATGGACATTCTTCAACTCCAATATTTTTGTTTTTGAATTTTAAATATGCATTTCTTTTTGATTCACCTATAAAGAAAATGAATACGAATTTGCTTTTTGCAATCATATTTTTAGACATTGAAAGCCGTGTTGGTGGAGATTTTGGCGAGTTTTCAACAATGATAAATTTTTCGCTTTCATTTTTTATTGAGTCGTGTTTTGGAAATAGAGATGCAGTATGTGAATCTTCTCCTGCCCCTAGAAGACAGATGTCAATTTGAGGTATTTTTGAGTTGTATTCTAATGCCTTTTCTTCTGATGATGGGTCAGGAAATATAATCTGGTTTTTATTTATTGTTTTTTTTTCAAGAAGGGGTTCAAGGACTTCATCCATTAATGTTTTTTGATTTGAATTTTTATCATCAGTAGGGACAATTCTTTCATCAACTAAGCAAAAAATTACTTTATCCCAATACCTTTGGTCTAAAAACTCACTTAGATAAATTAGATTTGAATAAAATGATTTTAATGAATTACCACCTGATAAGGCGATGTAAATTTTTTCTTTCTCAACTGACCTTATTGCTGAGAAAAAATACTCTACTATTTCTAAACTAAGGTCATCTTCATCAGGGTTGTAGACTATTTTTTTGGCCATAAAATAATAATTTTCTTTTCCATTTAAAAATCTAACTTTATTTATATATTCATTAGATATTATGCCAAACTCTGCCATCTTTTTTTAGCATATTGTCAGCCTGCTGTGGACCATAACTTCCTACAGGATATTTGAATATCATTGGACAGTTATCTCTGCATGTTACAAGCTTGTCAACTATTTTCCAACTAGTCTCAACTGCATCCCATCTTGAGAAATGGGTCTGGTCTGATTTTACAATGTTAAATAATAATTTTTCATATGCCTGTGGACTTCTTGTCTGAAAAAAGTGCTTGTGGTCAAATTCTGTTTCAATAGTTGATATTTCTTTGTCGCTTTTTGGAGATTTGATGTTTAGCTGAAGTTTTATACTTTCATCTGGCTGAATTTTTAGTATTAGTTTATTTGTTTCAAGTTTGGAGTTTTCATTGAATAATATTCTTGGAGTTTTTTTGAATTCTACAACTACCGATGTTCCTCTTTCTTTTAGTCTTTTTCCTGTTCTTAGATAAAATGGGACTCCTGCCCATCTCCAGTTGTCAATTTCTACTTTAAGTGCAGTATATGTTTCAGTTCTTGAGTTTTTTGCAACTCCTGGTTCTTCAAGATATGCTTTTAGTTTTTTGCCATTAATTGTCCCTTCGTCATATTGGCCAAATACAACAGAGCTTTCCCATTTGTCAAATGATTTAATAGCATTTAATACTTTTATTTTTTCATCTCTTATGCATTTAGCATCAAGTTTTGCGGGTGGTTCCATTGCAATTAATGATAGCATCTGGAATAGATGATTTTGGACCATGTCTCTTAGAGCGCCTGAGTTATCATAGTAACTTCCCCTATCTTCAACACCTAGACTTTCACTTGCAGTTACTTGAATATTGTCAATATGACGATTGTTCCAAAGTGGTTCAAAGATGTAATTTGAAAATCTTAGAGCCATGAAATTCTGGACAGCTTCTTTGCCTAAATAGTGGTCTATTCTGTAGACGTCTTCTTCTTTAAATACTTTCATTATTGATTCATTTAGTTTTTTTGCTGATTTTAAGTCTTCTCCAAATGGTTTTTCAAATACAATTTTTTTCTGGACATTATTTTGCTCGTTCAATCCTGTTTTTTTTATATTCTCAAGTATGGGTATAAATATTTTTGGAGGCATTGCTAGATAATATATTACCTGAGTTTTGAAGTTTTTTGAACTATTGTCAATTATTTCTTTTAGTTTTTCATATGATTCTTGGTTATTGTAGTCTTCAACTTTAAGATATTGAAATTTATTTAGAAATGATTTTGATATGTTGTTTTCTTTGCAATTTGCAAATTCAGATAATGAGTTTTTTATATCTTTTTCAAATTCTTCTTTATTTTTGTCTTTTCTTCCTATCCCTATTACTTCAAACTCTTCAAAGAAATCTTTGTCTTTACTTATACACCAAATTGCTGGGATTAGATATCTTTTTGCTAAATCACCAGTTATTCCAAAGAATGCAAATATTGTTTTGTTTTGTTTCATTTTTTTATAGCGTGGCCTCCAAATTCTTCTCTCATTGCTGCAAGAAGCCTAAATGTGTAGGAATTAGGGTCTCTTGAGATATATCTTGCATGAAGTGCGTATGAGTTTACAACAAATGGTACGCTGTGTTCAAGAGCTTCAATTGCAGCCCATTTTCCTTCACCATTATCATCAACGAAAGGTTTTAGATAGTTTAATTTTGCATCTTTTGTTAGAGCTTGTTCTACCATCCTCATTAAAAAAGAGTCTACAATTGTTCCATTATTGAATATGTGGGATATTTTTTTGAGGTCTAGATTTTTTATTCTACCATTTTCTAGTAAATCAAATCCTTCTGCTATTGCCTGCATCATTCCATATTCTATTGCATTGTGGATCATTTTCACATAATGGCCTGAACCGCCCTTACCTACTAAGTCGTAACCTTCTTTAAATCCAAATGAGTCAAATATTGGTTTTGCAAATTCGTATGTTTCTTTTTCTCCACCTATCATCATTGGATATCCTCTTGTTGCTGCAACAATTCCTCCACTAACACCGACATCAAGCATTTCAATTCCTTTTTCTTTTGCTTCTTTGTGTCTTCTTAGAGTGTCATGAAAGTTTGAGTTTGCACCATCTATAATAATGTCACCTTTGTTTAATAGTTTGAGAATTCTTTGAAACATATTTTCAGTTATTTCTCCTGAGGGGAGCATAAGCCAGACTATCTTTTTTTTTTCTTTTAGGGATGCTACTAATTCTTCAGGGGAGTCGTGTTTAATTGCACCTTTTTCTTGCGCTTTTAAAGCTGGTTCTTCTGACCTGTTCCATACATGTACTGCTATTGTTTTACTATCAAGCATTCTTGCTACCATGTTAGCACCCATTCTTCCAAGGCCTAAAAATCCGATTTCTATTTTGTTTTCCATATTATATTTTAAGGACTATTAATATATAAATAATGTGTTTTAGTGAAATATGTTCGAGAATATTCTCAAGTTAATATTGAAGTTATTTGAAAGTTTTAATTTTCAAGAAAATCATTTGAGTACATTATATATTTGTGAACTTTTGTTAAAATTGAAAGGTCGTAGTCTATGATATACTTGTCTATAATCTCTTTTAGTTTTTCAAACCTTGATGCAAATTCTTTTGGGTTTCTTGCAAGAATATATACAAAAAAATTATATGAACCAAAATATTTTGCTGAGTATATTATCCAATCATTTGATTTGAAAAATTGAGAGAGTTCTTTTTCAGTTTTAGTATCAAATGGTTTGCATTTAAATAAAAGCATATAATTGAATAAGTCTAATTTTTCGTGGTTTGGAAAAAGGGTAAATTTTAGAATTCCTTTTTTTTCAATTATTGAATTAATTCTTTTTTTTAATCCTTCAGGACTCATGTTAATTTTATTTGATATATTGATAAGTTTTTCTCTTGGGTTTTTTATTAATAGTCCAAGAATTTTTTTGTCAATAGAGTCAAATGTTGAGAGATTACTGATTCCTCCCGTTTCATATTTGTTTTTACTTAGTGCTTTAGAAAATGATGTGTCGTTTTTTTCTTTTAGTTTTACATCAATATTTACATCTGAAAAAAGAAATGAAAAATTATAGTCTTCAATATGAGTTACTTCGCCATAACTTTTTATTTTATTTGATAGTAAATGTAATATCTCGTTTTGTACTTTTGTTTTTTCAAAATGATTTTTTCCATGAAAAATTACTTGCATGTCATATGTTCCACATTGGGTAGAAATAAATGTAATATTTTTGTTTAATTTTAATTGGTTAATAAATTGATTTTTGTCATCATTTATTGCTTCAAGTTTTAATAATAAATGATAAATTTGATATCCTAAAACTCTTGGGTCAACCATTAGAGAATAGTCTGTTATAATCTGTCTTTCTTCAAGTCTTTTTATTCTATTTTTAACGCTGTCTTTTGATAAATTTACAGTTTTTGCAATGTCTGTTAGAGAGTATCTACAATTGTCTATTAATAATCTTAAAATTTTTTTATCATATAAATCCATAAATGAATTAATAGAAAGTAATTTATATTGTTTTCTTACTTTTTTAGTATTTTATATCTTTTTTCTACTTATTTTGATTGTTTTGTTAGTTTTTTCTAATTTATAAATGATTTGTTTTATATTTATAATTTAATTCTCTGAAAGTTATGACATATGAATCATTAAAATTGGAAATTAAAATTGGAGATTTTGAACGAATTATTTCAAAGGATAAGAATTTATGGCTTGGGGTTAGCATTTCTATGAAAGATTATGATAATGTTTTAGCTCAAGAATATCTTAAATTTATATCTCAATATTCTAAAGTTATGGGGGTTGTTGTAGTTGGAGATGAAATCTCAGCTATCAATATAAAAGAGCTTGAACATAAATCTTACGGAAAAGCTTTAAAGCTTGCAAGAAGGAGAGGAGATATTTGGGTTGATAAGTATAGAGAAAATATTGAAAAACTTGAGTTAGAGGATAAGGTTAAGATATTAAGATGGGCAGATATTTGGGATGATGAAGCTATTAGAGATTATGAATATTTAAGAGAACTATATAATAGGGATGATGATTTTAGAGAAAAAATTAATTTGCCACTAGAAGTTTATCTTGAGTCAAGAGGAAGAAATGCAAATAATCAAAGACTTAAAGTTTTAAGTGAGTATATCTTAAAGGAATTGCCTTTTTTGCTTAAGGGAGTTATCTATAATGGTATTTATTCTGATTGTCTTTTATATCCAACTTATAATATGAGGACTAGTTTGTCTTGGTTTGTTAGAGATATTTTTTATTTAGAAAAGTTTGATGAATTAAGAGAATTAATTGGTATTGATAGAAATCATTTTATTATTGATTCTCCTATAAATTGAATTTTCTAAAATAGAGTTTTTATAGTAAATTTTTTAATTCTCTTTTAGGTATTCTCCTATGTTCATTATATTTTCTACAGGGAATTTTTTGTCTTTTTTATTTAGTTTTGCAATGCCTATTGGAGTGTTTTCAAATAATACTAGGTAGTCATAGTTTGATTTTAGTTTGAAGTTTTTTGGGATGTTTTCAAATGTTAAATTTTTTGAATATGTAAAGTTTAATGCAGTTTTCTTTGATTCTAATTTAATGATGTTGTTTGTGTTTTCTTTTATTATGTTTAGTAGATATGTTGTTGGAAGAAGTTTTTTTAGTTTGATGAATATTATTGTATCTTGGGATATTTGATTTTTTTCAAATTCTTTTGATGTTAAAAATATGTTTTCGTTTATTTGAATTACTTTTTTATTTTTTATTATTTTTACTATATTTTCATCACTAATCTCAAATCTTTTAAGATACTCAGTTAATTCTTCTAATTTCATATGTTTTCATGTAGTTTTGTAGTTATAAAGGTTGCTTTTTTGCTATTGATTTGAATTTGGTTCTTCAAGTTCATCTAATGGAGTGTTTGGAAATGCCCTGTCTTCACTATAATCAAAACCTTCAGGAAGCTCGTCAGTATACACAGTTTGGATGTTAGATTCAGAGTTTGAGAAGAATATGAAGTATGTTGATATTGCAATAATAATTACAAGTATAATGATTATTATTTTTTTCATTTTGATTCTAATATTTTGTGTTAAGTTTTATTTAAATACTTTGTGGAGTATAATATATTTACTATTTAGTAGTAATTGTTTATATAAATTTATAAATAATTTAATATTTGTTATTATATGCAAAGCTTGGAAACAGCATTATATGATCTTACTGGTCATAATAGTTTTAGAGGAAATCAAAGAGATGTAGTAAGTTCAATTCTTAATGGAAGAAATGTTATGAGTATAGCACCAACAGGTTCTGGAAAATCATTAGAATTTCAGCTTCCATCATATATAAGACAAAGTAATGGACTTTCAACATTAGTTGTATCTCCACTTATTGCACTTATGGAAGACCAAGTAGCTAAGAGTTATGACAAGCTTAGATATGCTGCAGTTAATTCTTTAAACCCAAGACTAGATAATCAAAAAAATTTACAAATGGCTGCTCAGAATGAAATTGACCTTTTATATATTTCTCCAGAATCACTTACTGGGTCCGGAATTATTGATGCTCTTAGAGGCAAGTTTGATATGGCAGTAATTGATGAGGCTCACTGCGTTTCAACATGGGGGCATAGTTTTAGGCCTGCATATATTTTACTTGGCGAAATTTTAAAGGAACTTGATATTCCTCAATATGCTATGTTTACTGCAACTGCTCCTGAGAGACTTAAAAAACAAATAACTTCTGTGCTTGACATAATTGATTATGATTTATTTGAGATCTCACCGATTAGAGATAATATAAAATATACTCTAAATAGAGATGAAGGAAATTATGAAAAGAGAAGACAAAATATTTCTAATGAATTAAATGATAGACTTAAACAAGATGATGATAGTTTACATATCATTTATACGAATACTATTTCTGATGCAAAAGAGCTTTTATATCATTTAAAAGGACAAAATATACCTGTAAGCTTGTTTCATGGTCAAATGTCGGCTGAGAACAAAATATCATCAATGGATGATTTTAAATCAGGAAAATCAAGAGTTATGGTCTGCACTAATGCTTTTGGGATGGGAATTGATATTCCAAATATTCGAACTGTAATAAATTATAAACTACCTTCTTCAATTGAAGATTATGTTCAACAAACAGGAAGGGCTGGCCGTGATGGTAGTGACTCTGATGCAATTTTATATTATAATTCTGAAGATTTAGGTCAATTATACAGATTTATACAACTTGGAAACCCCCTTCCAAGAAGTATTGAGATTTTTTATAGAGAATTAAAAAAAAAAGTTGATATGATTAAGGAATATCAAGATTCGCCAGTTTCTTATCTTCAATTGCTTAAAATATTAGAGGGATTTGGAAAAAATAATTCTTATGAACATGAAAAAAATTATCATAATTCTTTTAATGCATTAGTACATTTAGGTTTATTAAAAAGTAGTAATGGTGAAGTAATATTTACAGCTGGGAATGATGTTGAACTAAACTCTGAACATAGGGAAATTCTTCAACTTAAATTTCATGAAGAACTTCGAAGACTTCATGGAATTCAGATGTATGTTAGAGAGGGAGGAATAAGTGTTGCAAATAAATATCTTCAGGGAAATCAATCACTCGATTCTATCAGCACTGAGCTAAATAAAGTGGACGTTAGTCTATTGTCATTGATTCAAAGAAATCTAATTACAAAAGGGACACTTGAGAGTTTGGTTTCTGATGGTATTGATGTTGATGGAATGGGAGCTGATTATTTCTCAAGACATCCAGAAATTGACAGTGGAGAGTTAAAAGCCAGAATGCAAGAATGTTATTTGAGAGGATATTTAAGGTATCAAGATGTAAGTACATATAAAGTTCCAATGATTACAAGAGAGGGATTGAATTTTTTAAGAGAGAATGGTAAAATCTCACACGAAAGAACTCAAAATCCTGAATTTGAAGATAATCTACATTATTTTGAACATGTTGAAGTTTTAGGTCCTCAAATTAGATATTGGATAAATTCTGATAAAGAAAGAGTTCAAACAATGAGAACTGTGGGAGTTGGCATATTTTTAGATGAATTTAGTAGAAAAGAGTTTAATGTCAATGGTAAAAAATATACAGGCAGTCAACTTATAGATTTGCAAATTAGTTTTAGAGATAAAGTGAAAACTACTCAGAGTAATAAATTAGATGCTTCTGAAAAAAATGATGGCCAAGTTACTGAAGATAAAACAAAAAATACTACTAAGAAAACAAGTAAAAAAACAAATGATAATATACGAAAATCTGCTTTTAGACATTTAATTAATGGAATGACAGATTTGAATCTTGAAAAACCAACATTGAAAAAAATGACTTCTAGAAGAATATTCAGGAATAGAATATAATTTTACAAGTCTTCTAATTTTGGCTTAGAGGTGCCTTATTTTTTTTATTTTGAGGTTTATACTTTTTCATTTTGATGAGTAGTAACAAAAAATACATAAATAGTTTCTCTTAACTTTAATATGACCGAACAAAATCTTAGAACAAAAGATGTTTTTATTGAGAATGAGCTTAAAGAAGCTTATTTAGCTTATGCTATGAGTGTTATTGTTGGAAGGGCACTTCCAGATGTAAGGGATGGGTTAAAACCAGTTCATAGAAGAATTATTTTTGCAATGAAGGAACTTGGAAATTATCCTAATAAACCACATAAAAAAAGTGCAAGAATTGTGGGTGAGGTAATAGGTAAATACCACCCTCATGGTGATACAGCAGTTTATGATGCAATGGTAAGACTTGCACAGTACTGGAACATGAGATACCCTCTAGTTGATGGTCAGGGTAATTTTGGTTCTATTGATGGTGATAACCCTGCTGCTATGAGATATACGGAGGCTAGGATGACAAAGCTTACAGAACAATTTTTAGAAGATATTGAAAAAGAAACTGTAGCTTTTAGACCAAATTTTGATGATAGTTTAGAAGAGCCAGAAGTTCTTCCTACAAAAATTCCAGCATTAATGGTTAATGGTAGTTCTGGAATTGCTGTTGGTATGGCTACAAATATTCCTCCACATAATTTGACTGAAGTGCTTGATGCTGCAATTTATGTTATTGAAAACCCTGATGTAAGTGTTGAAGAACTTGTAAGACTTGATATTGTAAAAGGTCCTGACTTTCCTACTGCTGCACTTGGTGTTAAAAATGATAATGTAAGAAATATTTATCTTACTGGTGAAGGGTCGATGACAATGAAAGCTGTTTGCTCAATTGAAGAGTTAAAGAAAGGTAAAGAAGCTATTATTATTGAAGAGATTCCGTATCAGATAAATAAGGTTAATTTAATTAATCAAATTGTGGAACTTGTAAAGAGTCAGAGAATTAAAGATATTACTGATATTAGAGATGAGTCTAATAAAAGAGGAATTAGAGTAGTAATAGAAATTAAGAGGGATTCTGACCCTAATATTATATTAAATCAACTTTATAAATTCTCATCATTAAAAACTAATTTTAATGCTAGGATGCTAACAATTGTAAATAATGTTCCTCAAATTCTAAATCTAAAAGAGTATCTAAATAATTTTATCGCTTTTAGAAAAGAAGTAATTATTAAGAGAACAAAATTTGATTTAAAAAAATCAGAAGCTAGGCTTCATATTTTAGAAGGTCTAAAGATTGCTCTTGATAATATTGATGATGTTATTGCTCTTATTAAAGGTTCTAAGTCAACACCTGAGGCAAAACAAGGTCTTATGAATATGTTTAATTTCTCAGATATTCAAGCACAAGCAATTCTTGATATGAGATTGCAGAAATTAACAGGCCTTGAGATGGATAAAATTAGGGAGGAATATGAAGAATTATTGAAATATATAGAAAGGTTAAAATTTATTCTTGCAAATGATACAGAACAGTATAATATTATTAAGACTGAATTTATTGAGATAAAAGAAAAATATGGTGATGAGAGAAAAACAAAATTAATTGCTGATGAGGGAGTTGTTGCAATAGAGGATTTGATTCAAGATGAAGATTTTGTTGTAATGGTTACTCAAAATGATTATATAAAAAAAGTACCTCTTGAGGCATATAAAACTCAGAAGAGAGGAGGGAAAGGTGTTAATGCCCATTTGAAGAGTGAAGATACAATTAAGAATTTGTTTGTTTCAAACTCTAAAGATTCACTTCTCATTTTTACTTCTGATGGAAATATTAATTGGATGAAAGCATATGAAGTACCAACTGGTACTGCAACATCAAAGGGAAGGCCAATTGTTAATTATATCGATTTGAGAGGAAAAAAGATTACAAATATTATCAATGTTTCTAATCTTAATAAAGGATATTTGATATTTTTAACTAAAAAAGGTATTATCAAAAAAACTGAAATGGCAAATTTCTCAAGGCCTAGAGCTGGGGGAATTAAAGCTATTAATTTAGATGAAGGCGATGCAGTGCTTTCAGTATTGTATTCTGAAGGAATTGAAGATATTATCTGCGAGTCAAATGTTGGACTAGCAATTAGATTCAAGCAGGATGATTTGAGTATTCTTGGAAGAACAGCAAGAGGAGTTAAAGCTCAGAATTTGAGAGGATCTGAAGAGGTTATTGGTATTGAACTTGCAAGGGCTGGTATGACTATGTTTACAATTACTGAGAGTGGTTATGGTAAAAGGACTACTCTATCTGAATATCCTGTTATTAAAAGAGCTGGAAGAGGAGTGATTGATATTAAAACCGATGATAGAAATGGTAAAGTTGTTACTATGAAAGCTGTTGGCGAGGATGATGAAATATTAATAGTTACTGCAAAAGGAAAAGTTGTTAGAACTTCCGTTAGTGATGTGAGAATTATTGGAAGAAATACAAAGGGAGTAAGAATTGTTAATTTAGGAGATGATGATAGAATTGAGAGAATTGAAAAGATTGCTAATGAAGATGAAGTTGAGGATAATGAAATAACACCAGAGGATAAATAAATATAATTAAAAATAATTCGATTTATTATTATCTAAAATTAAAATATTAATGTGATTTTATTAAAAATTATTATTAATTGTTAAGTATTATTCTTTTTCTTTTTGGTCGTGATATTTGTAATATTTATTTGATAAAATATAAAAACAAGCTGTTGAGAAAGATAGCATAGGAGTCATTAAAGCTAATGAGTAATTGATAGTTTCAGAATTGTGTCCATTTATTGTTTGTGAGGTATTATTGAAAGTATATATTGCAAGCAACATAGAATAAAATGCAATAGAATTTGCTGTGTAAGCAAAAGTTTTATTTGGCAAGTTATTAATATTTGTTATGGTAGAATTAATTACTGGAGATATTGTGTCGTAGGTTTTATATGTGTAAAAAGTTATTACATTACATAATTCTGATTCTGATAAAAATTCTGTCATATAAGATATTTCATTTTCAATTATATTAATTAAACCCATATTTTATAATTAATGATTTTTTTTATATAATTTTGTGTTTTGTTAATAGTTTCATAATTATCTTAAAATGAAAAAAAGTATTGTGTTATCCTTATAAATAAAAAATTTGGAGAAATTTTTGAAATTAATATTATAAACGGCTTAGTCCAGAAATTCTTTTTTTAATGGTGTCTATTCGAGCTATCATAGTTTTATTTTCAAAAAGACATCCCCGTAAGGGACATCCCCGAGGTCTTTTTTCTATGAATTTATTGAATGGCTCTCATATATTTGACACCATTTTTAATTTCTGGACAGAGCCATATAAACGAAAGATTTATAATATTAACAATTGTTAATTATTTTACAATGGTACATGAATTACCTAAATTAGAGTATAGTTTTGATGCGTTGGAACCGCACATTGATGCGCAGACAGTAGAATTGCATTATTCAAAGCACCACCAGTCTTATGTTGATGGTTTGAATAAAGCTGAAGCTGGTCTTGCTGAGGCTAGAAAGACAGGAGATTTTAGCAAAGTAAAAGCTCTTAAAAAAGAGATTGCATTTCATGGGAGCGGACATGTTATGCATAGTATATACTGGTCCAATATGGGTGCTGAGAGTGAAGTAAAGAAAGAGCCTGAAGGAAAATTAAGAGAGGCAATAGAAAAAGATTTTGGTTCTTATGATACTTTTGTTAAAGAGTTTAAAGCTGCAACAGCTGTTGTTGAAGGCTCAGGATGGGGAGTACTTGCTTCATTTAATGGAAAGCTTGAGATTCTAACAGTTGAAAAACATCAGAATTTATGGCAAATGGGCGCTGTTCCTGTTTTAGTATGTGATGTGTGGGAACATGCTTATTATTTGAAATACCAAAATAAAAGACCTGCATACATAGATGGTTTCTTTAATGTTATTAATTGGTCAAATGTTGAAGAGAGATATGAAAAGTCTCTTTAATAAATATAATATTTTTATTAAATTAATCTAAATAATTTTCCTGTATTCAATTATTATTTTTTGCTAAGATATTTTAGATTATTCTTTAATTATAATTTGTTCTATTCACTTAATTTTGCTTGCGTATTCAAATAGTATTTGTAAAAAATTAAAAATATTTTTGAACCATAATAATATCTATTTTATAAAATACTTTTACTTTGGTTTTAAATTAGTAAAAGAAATGTAATTATATTATGAAAATTATGATGATAATACTAATGGTCTTGTTATTAGATATCCTGCTGAAAATGTCATAAACATCCCTAAAATTCCACTAAATAATACAAATAAATAACTTTCATTTCCAAGAAATGTATAATCTGGCATTGGCGATAATGAAAAGATTTGTGTTGCTTTATCATAGAAACCTAAATTTAAAGCAACTTTTTCCATCCCATCAGGATTTGATGAAGCAAAAGGCAATGCAAAAGACATCACAAATAAAGCACCAAGTGTTGAAATTGCAACATATTTTGTAAGATCTTTAACATTGTTTTTAAGTAGCAAATCAGATTTTGTGTTTTTAATGTATAGTATGATTGAAGTTGTAATAATTGCTTCACCTATGCCAATAAATAAGTGTGTCATTACCATTGATGATGTTAGCTCTTTTAGTGTTGAAAGAGAACTTATTGCAAAAAGAATTGATGCAAAAAATGATGCTGCCAAGACACTTGATATTGATGCTAAAATTGTACCAATAATTGGTAGTTTGGTTTTGATAGGTTGATATACATAATGAGCTGTATATCCTGCAACAATTCCCATTAATAAAATATTTGCACCTAGTGCTAATAAACCGCCATCAGCAAAAATTAATGTTTGTACTAACAATACTGCAGTCATAACTATTATTGCTGCTTGAGGGCCAAGAAGAATTGCCACTAATGCAGCTCCAATAAGATGGCCTGATGTTGCGTTTGAGATATTGAAGTTTAACATCTGAAATGCAAATATTGCTGATGCTAGGCCAGCCATTAAAAATGCCTTATCTTTTGTCATCCATTTTCTTGAGTTTATTATTGAAAATGCTATAAATCCTAATGCAATCACAAGTGTGATAATGCATATCCAATCTGTTAGAAATCCGTCTGGTGTGTGCATGTTTATTACCTCAGTATTTTGATAGAAATATCTAATTTTATTTATATTTAAATATGTGTTACCATTTAATAATATTTTATTGATATATATAAATAGTGTCTATTATTTCAAGAGCTGATAGCAATTTTAACTCTATGTTCCCATTTTTGTTATTTGAAATAGTTTGAAATTTATCCCAATCTAAATTCATATATTTTATCTAAATCAATTCCGAACTCTGAAAATAACTTTTTTTTAATTATTTCAAAATCATTTTTTTTACTATTATCATATGAAATTGCTTCTTTTATTGAATATTTCTTGTTATCTTCTATAAAAGCAATTAGTTTTATTATTAAATGTACTGCTGGTTCCCATTTACTTTTTGGAGTATGAATTGATGAAGAAAAACTTTCTGCAAAAGCTTCTCTTTTTCTTTTTATGCTATTTTTCTGATTTATTACATATTTTGCAGAAATATTAGGTAAAAAACCATGATGAATCCATCGACCCATTATATCTGCAACAGAACCAATAGGGGGATTTTTTGAAAGTATATTTTTCTTACCTTCTA
>CAYLKB010000015.1:0-20849 GCA_964384165.1 uncultured Methanosarcinales archaeon | reverse complement strand
TGGCACAATCTTTTTTGGATTGGGAAAAAAGTTTAAGACTTTTGTCCCACAGCCCAAGTTGCTTTGGTTTTTTGAGTTTACTTGTTTTCTGAGTTTACTTTTAGAGTATAAAATTTTATAAATATACTCGTCCATAGAAGTTTATTATGAATAAAGGAGTTGATTATACAGGAGTGTGCGTTGTATTTTTTTGTCATGATAGAAAGGAAAGAGTTTTAATGGCAAAAAGGTCGCAAAACTGCAGGGATGAAAAGGGAAAATGGGACATAGGAGGTGGAGGAGTTGACTTTGGAGAAAAAGTAGAGGAAGCTCTGGCAAAGGAAATAAGGGAAGAGTATTGTACTGAGATAATTGATTATGAATTCTTAGGCTACAGAGATGTACATAGATTAAATGAAAATAATGAAAAAACCCATTGGATTGCTCTTGATTTTAAGGTATTAGTTAACCACGAGACTGTCAAAATTGGGGAAGAGCATAAATTTGATGATATAGGTTGGTTTGATAAAGGACAATACCCCGAGCCCATGCATTCTCAATTAGGAGTATTTTTAGAGAAATATGATGATAAGATTTAAAATGCAATCCAAAGTTTGTTTAATATGGATAATGTCAAATTTGCACAAAAATGTATTTTAGAAAATAATGAAGGAAAAATTCTAATACTGCAGAGAAGCAATTATAAAAATAATGAATCAGATTACAAATGGGACCTTCCCGGAGGGACTGTTGAGGATGGTGAGGATTGCAGGGAAGCAATTGTTAGAGAGTGTAAGGAAGAGATAGGAGTTAATTTGAATAGTTTTGAGCCCAAAATTATTTATTCAAGGCCAATCCCAAATAAATATTTTTTTATTTTTTCATTATGTTTTAGCAAAGATTATGAGTATGAAGGTGATAATATAAGACTTAGCTTTGAACATGTTGAGTATAAATGGGTTGATAAAAAGGATTTTAAAAATTATGAGTATATTCACTCTGTTAGTCATATTAAAAATGAAATTTATGAATTATTGAATAAATAAAATTTATAATATTTAATTGAAAAAACCACTTAAACTTTTTTGTTTTGTTGAATTTATTACTTCATCAAAATCAATACCAAATGAATCTAATATGTCATCAGATACACCTTTTAACTGCTTTTCTATATAATGTAGATAATCGTAGTTTACTGGGTTTCCCAGTAGACTAATATGTTTTGGGCCATCAATTGTCATAACATATCTTACAAGTCTACCACTAAATCCTTTAACTTCTCTTGCTGCTTTTACATGAGGAGGTGTTGTTTTTGTGTATGCGTTAAGAGGTTTTGTTGTTTTTTTTCTGTATTCTAATAATGAGTCAAATTTGCCAGATTTCAAATCATTAACATAATCAAGGATAAATTGCTTAATTTTTTCTTTTTTTGAATTTGAAAAAATGAGTTTGATTAGTTCAACCTGAAAGTTTTTTGCTAATTGAGTCCAGTCTCCCCTTATTGCTTCCATTCCTACAAATTGCAATTCTTTTGTAAATTCATCATAACCAACATATCTCTTTTTAGATGCTATAAAGAAATTAGAATAGATTTTTTCCAATTCTATAGTTAAATAAGATTTTTGTGAGTAAACTGTGTTTACCCAGTCTTCAAAATATTTGTTTAGTTCTTTCTCTACTTGTTTTCCATGCTTAATCTTGTCATCAAGGCCGTTGAATGATTTATTTAAAGATATAAAAATGGAATCTGTATCACCATAAACCACCTTGCAACCTTTTTTTTCCATAAATTCTTTAGCTTTTCTGATTATTTCTCTTCCAAATGCAGTTATTGCTTGGCCAACATCTCTATTGTGAAGCCTAGATTTTGGAGATGCTACAGCACCATAAAATGAATTCATAGTGGTTTTAAGTGCAAAACTTCTCACTTTGTCCTTATCTTTTTTTGCCTTATCCCTTTCATCATAGAGCATCCTAATTAATGATGGGAGAATTGCTGGAGTCTTATCAAATTTTGCGTGGTTAGGAGCGATTATTTGACCACTTTTGGATATTGAAAAGGGATCAATATTAAATGTCATAATAATTGATGGATAAAGCGATTTAAAGTCTAAAACAAAAATATCATTATAATAACCTTTTGATGGTTCAATAACAAAAGCCCCCTCTATTGGTGCTGTTGCAGTATAGTTAAAATTAGATGGAGCTACAAGATTTTTTTTGTGAAGTTCTTTTAGATACATAATATCAAGAGTTGCTATTGGAGATTTTACTTTTGAGAGAGGAGTGTTTGTTACTTGCGATCTTTTGCATATTAATTCAATAAGGTCTAATTTCTCAACAATTTTATGTGTAAGGTAGGCATCTTTAAAGTTGTATTCTATTAGTTTACCAGGATTACTTGTAAACTGTTTTTCAATAATTTTCATTTTGTCATCACTAAATTCAAGAAGTTCATATTCTTCTGCAAGGTCAATTTTTTCATCACCAAGAACTTCTTTTGCAACAGTGTTTAGCTTATAATCTTCAAATATAATGAAATTTGATTTTAATAAATGAATTACATCAAGAATCAACATTCCACTGCATTCCATTGAACTATCTGAGAAGAAGTCTTTTTTTACACGCAGTTTGCAGTTTTTATCTGATGATGTAAAATTAAAATTAATGCCAAATTCATCAAATCTTTCTTTAATTACCTTGAAATCAAAATCTATTACATTCCACCCCAAGACCATCTGAGGCGATAATTCAACAACATCTTTTTTAAAAATTTCCAACATTTTTTTTTCATCTTCAAATATTTCTAGTTTGAAATCCAAAAAATTCTGATTTTTAAGAGCATCAAGTTTGTTTACATCTATCCCAAAAGAATTTAAATAAACTTTAGAATAATTAATATTTTCAGGACAATATATACCAATTGACACAATTTTTGTATTTTTTCCAATACCTATAGTTTCAATATCAATATATAATTTTTTAAAAGGATCTGCTTTATTAAAGCCATCTTGACTGATTTTAATATCATTATCAATTAAATATCTATGTTGATCTAAAAGATCTGCTTCATATAGTTCTAGTTTATTTTCTTTTATTTCTTTTTGAATATAATCATAAAGCTCCCTGTTTGAAATGTCAATTGCAACACATCTGTGCCCTTGTTGGTTTTTAAGGGGTTTATCGCCTATTTGAATATTTTCAGATTTGATATTTAATTTCTCATAATCTTTTATTGTAGTAATTATTCTATATTTTTGAGAGGCTTTTTCACATATAGTATTGTATTCTTCATTAACATAAAATAGATTATATTCAATTTTATCATCCTTTTCTTCTTTTTCAATTTGGAAAAGAAATTTTGCCATATTTAATGTTAGGAGGCTAGGATTTATATATTCTTTGAAAATTTAGACAAATATTAAATTTAAATTATTTTTAGAGTACATCTTAAATTCATATTAAATTTAAATCAAATTTGTTTTATTATTTAATTAGATTCATACTAAATATAACATAATTATAATTAATATTATGTATCCAGACTATATTTAAAATTTAAGTTGTTTACAATTTAAATTTAAATTAAAATTTAAATTATATATGAAACTAATAAAGACCATATACTAAATAAATAAGAAATATCACCAAAAAACTGAATTTAATGTCTTAAAGTACTCTAATTTATAGTTCAATGATGAATTATACAATAAATTGTATACAAATAAAAAATATAAAAATCAAATTTGACTTAAATTTAAGCCCCAGACCTTAAATTTAAGAGAATAAGAAAATAATCTGAGATTATAGATTATTAAATATAATTAGAACAATTATAATAATCATGTTGTAGATGATAATAGACAAGTATTTAATATATGAAATTCAGTTATAACTAAAATAATAATATTACTCATAACTAAAATAATATTAATAATAATAATAAATAGTAATGTCCCTAACACCCATAAATAAATTTAACACAATAAGGTTTATATAGACAAATTTATTTTCTTTTAACATGAATAATACTATTAGTTGTGAAGATAAATCATACAAATTAAAAAATATGAAAATCAGTTGTGAAGATAATGTTCTTGAATGCATAAAAAAAATTGATGAACTAAATAATAAATACAATATATTTTTGGAAGTGAAAAAAAATGAAGCACTCAATAGAGCAAAAGAATTAGATAAGAAAGCCAAGTCTTCCAGTAAACTAGGTAAACTCTTTGGATTAGTTATTGGAATAAAATCCAACATATCACACAAAGGTTATACTATGTCATGCGCCTCAAAAACACTAGAAAATTATAAAGCAACTTTCAATGCAGATATAATTGAGAAAATTTTAAAAGAGGATGCAATTATTATTGGTGTTGTAAATAATGATGAGTTTGCATGTGGTTCATCAGGTGAGACATCATATTATGGAAAAACAATAAACCCATTTACAACAAGCAGAATACCTGGAGGCTCATCATCAGGCAGTGCTGCTGCAGTTAGTTCCGGCATGTGCGATATTGCATTTGCAAGCGATACTGGAGGAAGTATTAGAAACCCCGCATCCCATTGTAGCGTATGCGGCGTTAAGCCAAGCTATGGAAGAGTATCAAGATATGGACTTATAGATTTGTCAATGAGTCTTGACCAAATAGGCCCAATAGCTAATGATGCTTATGGGTGCGCCATTGCAATGGAAGTTATTAGTGGCAATAGTGAAAATGACCCAACAACAACAGATAATAAAATTGATGAATATACAATTGAGATTGGCATGAAAAAGAAATTTAAAATAGGATATATTAAAACCTTTGATAAATTAATAACAGATAAAAGAATAAAAGAGATGATGGATGCTACATCAGAAGATCTTAAAAAAAAAGGACATGAAATAATAGAAATTGATATTGAGAATATAGATTTAGCAATACAGGCATATTACCCAATTGTATATACTGAATTCTTTTCTGGTACAAGGAAATTTGATTCAATTAAATACGGTCATGTTATAGAAAATACTACAGGAGAGGAAGCTTTAAGGAGAATACTTGGAGGAAAAGAGATATCTAAATCAGAATTTGATGGAGCTTATTATAAAAAAGCACTTAAAGTAAAAGAAATAATTTCAAATGAATTTGAAAGAGTTTTTAAAGAAGTAGATTTAATTTTATGCCCAGTAACCCCAATGCTTCCACATAAATTTGGTACTAAACTAAGCCCAGAGGAAATGTATGCTTATGATGCTTTTACAATACCTGCAAATTTAGGCGGAATATGCGCCGGAGTTGTTTCAAGTAAAACAATTAAGGATGATGGTGAAGATGTATCTGCAGGAATACAATTATTTGCCGATAAATTCAAAGAGTCAATATTGTTTGCAGGAATGAGAGAAATTGAGAAGTTAAAATAATTATTTATTGATAAATTCAGGTCTTTGGGATAATTTTTCAAACTTAATATTATAAAAATAAATTTTTCAAATTAGATATGAAATTTTTAACCATATTAGTATTTTTGATAGAATTTTGTTTAGTATTTCAAATAAGCTATTGCTCAACATATATTTCCGAGTTGAAATTTGCTGGTAATGAATACATAGAAGTTTTCTCAGATATATATTTAAATTTTTCAGGTAGCAAAATCTATAGTAATGATGATGGAAATTATAATACAATAAATATAATAAAAACAAACAATAATTCTAATATATTTATTATTGGCGGAAAGAAGTTTTTTGATAATTATAATTTAAGCGAGCTTAATTGCAATCTTTATCAAACAGATAGAAGCCAAGTAATATATGGAGGTTTTGATATATATGGCAATAATTTTACAATTGCTCTTAACAATACATATAATATTACATGGACAAATAATTTAAATATTATAGGCAATGAGACCATGTCAATTAACTATAACAATAAAACTCACCAATATGTAAAATTAAATTTAAATCCATGTAAGGTAGCTAATTTCAATTTTAGTGATAACATTCACACAATTAATAGAACAAACTATACACAAAAAATTAATAACAATAGCCAAAAAACTTCAAATCATAGTTTAAATAATTGTAATTTATTTTTTAATATTATAACTAATGATGAAATATTTGAAGATAAAATTACTTTTAATTTTGTAACTAATTATACAGATTATGAAATTGAATATTGGATTGAAGATTATTCTGGGAAAGTTACAAAAAATAAAATGATAACTATGAATACTAATTCTAAAAGCTATACCCCTACAAAAAAAACTCAAATATATACTATATTTGCAAATATATCAAATAATAATTGCAGTAAATTTGAAAACAAAACAGTTATTTTTTATAATGAATTAGAAGAAACATCTGATAAGAATTATTTAGAAATAGGAGAAAATAATACTAATATTATAAATAAAGAATCATTTATTAAAATTGAGAATAAAGAAAAGATTTCAGAAAGACTTACTAATTTTATAGAATATCTTATATATAGAGGCGATACATCAAAGAGCGCAGTAAGCATATATTTTGATTCAAAAAAAACACAGACATTTTATCCTAAGAAATATGCAAGTATTGAAGGTAGAGTATATTTTGATAATGACGATATTAGAGAAATATATATTGAAGGGTTGGGCGTTAGCAAGAGAATTTATATTAAAGAAGATAATAGGTCTGAAGTAAATAAAATAAATTATACTATAAATAATGATATTGAAAACAGCTTTAATGAAAGTTATGAAGATAAAGAAAATAAAGAGTATTTCAATGTTAACAATATTATTCAATATAAAGACAATATAAATTTTAATGTCAAATCTAGTATACAAAATCTTAGTTATCATTGCTATATTTTAATAGACAAAACAAAAGTCTCAGATATAATTAATAAAACTAGTAGTGCTAATTTAACTATTTTAGTAAATAAAACACAAATCATAGAAAAAAGTGGAGATAAAAATGTTTTACTCAAATTAATATGTAAATACAAGAAACAATATCTAAAAACTTTCAAATATTCAACAAATATTTTCAATTATTCTGCAATTGATAGTAAATGGACAGAGAATGAAGAAATAATAAATAAAACCCAAATCCCAATTTCTTCATATAATACTGATTTAAATGAATTTAGTTATTTTAACATGCCAGTAAATAATGAAAAAAATAACTTTTCAAAAAAAGAATTATTATTAATCAATAACGATAATATAAGTAAATATGATAATCCTTATGCAAATAATATAACAAAAAATATTCAAATAAACAATATCACACCAATATTTAAATCAAGCAATTCAATATTGAAAGAAAATTCATATTTTTTCATATTTATTGGAGTATCTCTGATAACTATAATATTAATATTGAAAAGATAATTGAAATTAGAATTAATACGAAATTTTAAATTATTTTAATATTGTGCTCCGTAGAAGTTCTTAACTTCGAGAATACGATATAGCTGAGCGAGCAAAGCTAAGTGGAGAGGACACAAAAAGAAAAACTTTTGTGGACGACTATAGAATATTAGAAGTAAAAAAATTTGGATTAATGGTTTCTAAAACAAAGTTCTAACAAAAATCTAGTATTACTAAGTCCTTCAAAATGAAAACTTATATTAAAATTTTAACATCAACTAAGAATATGCCTTTTTCTGAACATATTATCGGATTGAAATCTACTTCCTTAATTTTTGGATAGCATTTTGTCAAATTGCTAATTCTTATTATTAAATCATATAGCTTTTCCATATCAACAGGCTTTAAATCACGATATCCTTTTAGCAATTCGCTTACTTTTGATAAGTTGACTAGTCTTTGCGCCTGCTCGTAAGAGAGAGGACATGAAGAAAAGTTTACATCTTTGAAAATGTTAACATAAGTCCCACCCATTCCAAACATGATAAAATCTCCAAGATCATTTTTTCGGCTTAAACCTACTATAACTTGAGTTCCTGTTACTTGTTCTTCTAAAGTTAATTTTACATCACTTTTTTGTTCTGATAAAATATTAAGCATGTTGTGTGCTTTTTCTTTGAATATTTCAGTTGAAATATTAAGTTCAACACCACCAAATTCTTTTTTGTGTATCATGTCTTTTGAGTCTGCTTTTAAAACATATATTTTATTTGGTTCAAGAATTGCCTTATCTATGTCTTCATGTGTTAAAAATATTTGTTTTTCTATTATATTAACACCAATTGAATTTAAAATATCTTTTGTTAAATTGTAATCAAGTAGACCGCTGATATTTTCCAGTATCTCTTTATTTTTAGTAATTAGATTTTGATTAAATTGAAAATCAGGAAATATTTCATCGTGATTATACAATGAATATTTGGTTAAATAATTAATAGCATTTAGAGCATCTGATGGAGTATCAAATGATGCTATATTATTATTATCAAAAAAAGTAGTAGCCTCTTTTATTTCTTTGTCTCCTAAAAAACAGGCGAATATGCATTTTTGCGACATTGAGTTTATATTTACAATGGATGATGCAATATTTAATGAGTCAGTCATTATTTGGGGCGTTAATAGAATAAAAATATTGTCTATTTCAGGTAATTTATTAAGTTCTATGAGGCTTTTTTCATATCTGTCTGATTTTGCATCACCTAGCATGTCTATTGGATTGTTAATTGATGCTTCATCTGGAAGAAAGCTAAATATTTGTTTTTCTTTTTCATCAAATTGCTTTAATTCAAGTATAGTTTCTGAAAGACAATCTGTTGCAATTACTCCAGGACCTCCAGCATTAGTTAGAATAACTGTTTTTTTCCCTTTTGGAATATTTGCTTTTAGACCAATTAAAATGTTGAAGAGTTCATTTAAATTTTTTACAAATATACCATTATTTTGTACTAATAATTGTTCTACAAGTAGATTATCCTGAGCAAGGCTTCCAGTATGAGAACCTATTGCTTTTTGAGCATTTTCAGAATTTCCAGGTTTAATTATTATTACAGGTTTGTTTATTGATACTTTCCTTAGAAGTTTTGCAAATTCATAACCATTCTCTAAAGTCTCCATATAAAATACTATTTTTTTAGTTTGTGAATCTTGAGAAAGATATTCTAATATGGAATATTGGTCAATTCCAGCCATATTACCAATACTTACAATTTTTGAGAAACCGATTTTTTTCTTAAATGACCAGTCTATAATGGCATCAATTACTGCCCCACTTTGTGAAATTAAAGCAATATCACCTAAAATTGGTATATCTTTTGCAAAGGAGCAATTAAAGTTTTTGTGAGGATTTAATATTCCAAGACAATTTGGGCCTATTATGTTTAAATCATGCTCTTTTATCAAATGTTTTAGTTTTTCTTCTTTTGATTTTCCTTCTTCCCCAGTTTCTTTAAACCCTGCTGAAATAATAATAATATTTTTAATATTTATTTTTATACAGTCAAGAACGGCATCTAACACAAAATTAGAGGGAATTGCAATTACAGCCAAATCAATAGTTTCAGTAATATCACATACTCGTTTATATGCTTTTAAGTCTTGTACTATGTCTTCTTTAATATTTACTGGATAAACTTTTTCAATTGCCTTTTTTGCTTGTAAAAGTAAATAACCACCTATCTTATTTATATCATTAGAAGCCCCAATAACAGATATTGAGTTTGGTGAGAAAAATTTTTCATATTCATTTATATCATTCATAAAAAATTATGTTAATAGGTATATAAAAACATCTTTTGTAATTTTCAAGTGGTTTAGATATTTAATATATGATAATTTTATATCGTGATTCTTCGTATTTCATAACATATTATGAATACTTTAATGCAAATTAATATGAATTATAATTGTAAAAGGAATTTTTGTTATTCTAATAACTTGCATAAAAAACCAGCATCTTCGGAGTTTGGATTTATTACTTTGCTAGGCATAAATGCATAACAATCCTCAGAAATAATTTGTTCGCCATTATCATCATCAATTGATAAAATAGTATCTTTTTTTAAAAATGTTTGAGTACTTATGTCTTCAACTAAAAATCTGAAATTTCTTCCAATATTTATTTTTTTAATTGTAAGATATTTTTTAATCTCAATTTCTTTTTTCTCAAATATAATATTAATCATTTTTAATTTGTACAATGTAGCAAATATTTGTTCTTTAGCTACTAAAAATGCATTATCAGATAAATGATTTCCACATTCTATTGCAAAAGAGATTATATTATTTCTTAAACCTTCTTGCATAAGAGTATTTGGAATATGCTCGTCTTTATATATAAAATGTAAGTCTAAACAGGCAATCCCTTCTAAAAATGATGATACTTTAGGATTATAAAAATTATAAACTAATATTTTAAAGTCCCCACGACTTACAGAATGAAGGTCTATTAAAACATCAAATGAATTATTTTTTAAAAAATGCCTTATTTCATTAACTCTTTTTGCTTCAAAGAACATATCTTCTGTAATATCTTCTAAAAATGCCCTATTTAAGTCTTTACCAATAAATCTTTTATCTTCTAAAAATGCAACAGGATTTGCAATTAAAAATGTTATAGAACCTTTTTCTAATTTAATTTCACCATTTTTTAATTTATTTATAAAATATAGTGATGTTTCAACCCCAACTTTTTCATTTCCATGGACTGCGCCAACAATTAAAACATTTTCTCCTATAATGCCACTATCATATCTATAGCAATGAGATATAGAACAATTTGAGATATATTTAAAATATTCCAATACTTCTTTTCGTTTATTTTTATCCATTTTTAATATTTTATTATACTATTTTAAAGCAGTTTTAATTAATTTAATAATTGAACTTACTCTTAACATGAAAAATCAATATTGAGAGTTTAATGAAATTTATGATTTTGTGATAATTAATTATTTTTATGAAAAAGCCTCAACATATTTTTCTCTAAAATCTTTAATATCATTTCTGTTTTTTCCAACAATTGCAATTTGTGAGCTTACTTTTCCTTTTTCATCAGCATGCAATAATTTAGCAGGATTTATCTCAATAATCCCCACACCACCATTATCTTTTGGTTCTAATTTAGCCCTTTCTAACTTGTCATAATAACTATTAATATCCTCAGGCGCACTTATTTTTATTGTATCAGACATTACAACTTTCATAGAGTCATTACCAACACCAGTGTTAATTCTATATAAAACACTAGCTGGGAAAAAAGCTCCCGTTCCTCTGGCATTTACTTCACATATATAAAGACCTTTGTCCGTATTAATGAAATCTATTCCTACTTGGCCATAGTACCCATTTTCAAACATATTTTCTAATAAAGGCATTGCAAATCGAATATAATTTTGGTCTTCAGTTAGGTCTATTAAATTGCCAGCATGTTTTCTATCATGCAAAACCTGCGTAGTTTGAGCTAAAGGAATAATTTTAGATTCGTCAATAAAAGCAATTACACTAGGAGAGTTGCTAACATTTAAAAATTCTTCAACTAAGTAATCTCCCCCACTAGTTTCAATTTCATCATAAACAGCTTTTAGTTGATTATATATGTTTGTATTATTTGAACCATCAATTAAATATTGTCCATAACCTGAGGCACCCAAACCCCTCCTAATAAAAACCTTATTGTGCGAACTTGATGATATAGTTCTTTCAACTAGTGATTTTAACATATCATATCCACTATTTTCTTCATAAATGCCACCAGCAGTTAATGGATAAGTTCCCAACGATTCTAAAACTCTTCTTAAGTTAGTTTTATCGTTATACATATTTGAGATATCCTGTCTTGGACCAACCAATTTTCCTTCTAAGTGTTTTGCAGCTGAAAACTCATCAGAACCTGCGTAATAGGGAAGTACTAAGCCACCAGAGGAAAAATTTCTTAATTCATCATTTGAAGCAATTCTTCTAGACAAATTTCCACTCCCACCAACACCTAAAATTTTAGAACCATTTAAACCATTTCTTTCTAGATGATTTTTCCAATTACTACCATATAATTCTTGAGTTTCAGCAGGAACAAAAAGTATATCTCCTTTTCTTGCTAATACTGCTGCCCTTAATCCATAACCTTCAAGCCCAGTAATATTATCTCCTATTGTTTGAGATAAACCAGGGACTGTGGAAATGTCACCTATAATATAACTTTTTTGTGAAGAATCCAAAACTTGTCCAATTGCATATTTATTTATATTTGCCACTTTATATATTATTTAGATAGGTGAATAATATGGCGTATTAAAATATTAGTTTTATATTTTAAGTATTTATGTATTATGTATATACGTTTAAGATAAATCTACAAATACTATATTATTTGTCATTTATAATTCAACATTTTTTATCCATACATAGTAACAATACAGAATATATAAACATGATTAATATCTATTTATAATAAGATAAAAATTAAATTATTATTCCTTAAAATAACTTTAATATTTAATTAATATTATCTATTTGAAATACTTTAAATAAAAAAATCGAAGATTACTAAGATCTATTTATTTTGGATATATATCCACTTTAGATTTACATTTATCTTTATAATATTTTGACATAATAAGGCTCTGCATTGAAATATTATTATGTAATGGTGTCGTTTCCTGTTATAATAGTAAATTATAAAAATAGTAAATTATGATAAAAGACTCCCAATAATACTTTAAATTTATATTCTAAGTAAAATAGTCATAAGGTAATACTTAATATTGATGACAAAATTTTAATAGTAAATAATAATTTAATAAAATATGAATCACCATATGAGCACAAAAAGTCATAATACAAAAGTTAGAAATTCTACAAATGAATTTTTAGATAAAACATGTCTTGTATTTAGTATCTTAATGCCAGCTACAACAATACCTCAAATTTGGTCTATATACAGAAATCAAAATGTAGAAGGTTTGTCTTTACTAATGTGGGTATTGTATTTAATTTTCGTAATACCATTTTTAATTTATGGAATTGTTCATAAAGAAAAGCCAATTATAGTCTTAAATATATTATGGATTGTAGCACAATTGACTATAATAACAGGTATATTAATTTATATGTGATATTTAACAATATGACTTCATACGCTAATCTTTATAAATGGTTTGTCATTTCTTATTAGTATAATTTGAATAATTGGTGATTAATATGTTAAAACAAAAAAGAACAAAGGTATCACGAGCTAGAGGAACAAATTCTCATAGCTGGGGACACAAGAAAAAACATAGAGGCTCAGGGCACAGAGGAGGATTTGGTCTTGCAGGTACAGGGGCTAGAGGAGATTCTCAAAAAGCAGGTTTACTTGCTAAAAGTAAAAAACTGATGCAAAAAATTGCGGCAGGAAAAGGAGTTACAGTAAAGAGTGTAGAAAAAAGTCTTTCAAAAAGAAATTATTTTGGTAAGAAAGGTTTTAAATCAATTCATACTGTAAAAAGAGATGTTTTATCAATATCATATCTTGAGGAAAATTTTGATAAACTTGTTGAAGCAGGTATTATTGTTAAAGAAGGAAATGAGATGCTTTTTGATTCAACAAATTTTAAATACAATAAGATACTGGGTAATGGTTCATTCTCAAAGAAAATCACTGTTATCTGCCAAGAAATAAGTGCGAATGCTAAAGCAAAGATTGAATCTGCTGGTGGAAAAGTAATTATTGTAGGTACTGAAGTACAAGAAGAGTCTTCAAAAGAAGAATAAAATTTTACATAATTTTTAGATTAATCTTAAAATATTTTATAATTAATTATATTCAGAAAAAGAGCAATATTTTTAAAGTAACCTTATTTTTTAATTTATATGTCATTTTATAAAAATTTGCTCATGACTCTACCTGAGGTAAGAGGCCCTGAAAAAAAACAGACTCTTAAAGTAAGACTTTGGTGGACATTTGGAATGCTCATCATGTTTTTATTTCTAGCTTCAATACCTTTATATGGAGTCTTGCCAGAACAGGCAGAATATTTTAAAACTTTAGAACTTCTTTTGGGAGCTAAGATAGGATTTCTGCTTACTTTGGGAATTGGACCAATAGTTACATCATCTATTGTGTTACAGCTATTAAAAGGAGCTGGTATTATTAAGTTTGATATGTCATCTGAAGATGGAAAATTCATGTATGGGGGCACTCATAAACTTTTAACTTTTGCTTTTATTATTGTTGAAGCAATTGTTTATGTAGCATTTGGAGCAGTAAAAGCTATAGGACCTGAAACATTTTGGTTTGTTGTAGTACAACTTATGCTTGGAGGATTTATTGTTTTTTACATGGATGAAGTTGTAAAAAAATGGGGTTTTGGTTCGGGAGTTTCACTTTTTATTGCAGCAGGAATTGGTGCTGCAGTATTCATTCAACTTCTTAGTCCATTTACTCAGACAGGAGAAGTTTCAATTACTGACCCAGATAATCCACCAATTGGAAAACTTTTCCAAATGTTTTTATATCTTCAGGCAGGAGATTTTGCTAGCCTATGGTCGGCAGTTGTTGGGCCAATAATGATTACTATCGGTCTTTTCTTTTTGATAGTATTTTTTCAATCAGTTAATGTTGAAATACCGCTTTCATTTGGAAGAGTTAGAGGTCAAAGCTATAGATGGCCATTAAATTTCTTTTATTCAGGTGTTATTCCAGTAATTCTAGTTTCAGCTCTTGGTGCTAATATTCAGATGTGGGCAAGATTGCTACAACCTGCACAAGGAGCTGAAGTTGGAGCTATGAGAGACTTTTTTTCAAAATATATTTTTGGACAATTTTCTGCTGATGGTGGAACAGCTATTTCAGGACTAGTTAAATGGATTAGTGCGCCAAGTCTTGATATTTGGAGTACTTCAATTATGAATTTGATAACATTTGACAATATAGGAAATATTTTAACTTATACAATTTATCTAATGATTGGGTCAACATTATTTGCATATTTCTGGGTCCAGTCAGCAGGTCTTGATTCAAGGTCGCAAGCTAAAAATATTATAAATTCAGGTCTTCAAATTCCAGGATTTAGAAAAGATGAAAGAATTGTAGAAAAAATTCTTGATAGATACATACTTCCATTAACTATTATGGGTGGTATTGCTATTGGTCTTCTTGCAGCAACAGCAGATGTTTTTAGAGCACTTACATCAGGTACTGGTATTTTGCTTATGATTATGATTATTTATCAATTTTATCAGCAACTTGCAAGAGAAAGTATGGAAGATTTCTCACTACTTAAGAAATTAATGAGAAAGTAAATTTTCACTTATTTTATTTATAGAATTTTATTTGATGCCCAATCTCACTAACCCAGACAATCATAGCAAGACTTATGTCAGCATCTCATGAAAGGATCCTCTGTGCTTGGGCTGTCCTATAAGACATATAATTTAAAAATTATCTTAAAGGTAATATATGATAATACTTTGTTTATTATAAAGTTGATTGTGATAAAGATAGAATTATAAATCATATAGCAATTAACTTTTTATATGTATGTTTTTGTAGATGTAAGGGCTTATAATGATGAATTAATTGAAGAACTTAAGTTATTAGATTTAAAGCCAGTGATAGTTTATTCTGTAAAGTTTGAAGATAAAAATAAATTTAAAAATGAAATTGATAGAGCAATTAATCTTAAAAAAAATTATCCCCATATATTATCTGCTATAAAGATAGTTGTTGAAAAACCTAATAATATTATTGTCTCTAGTATTTCTTATTTGAAAAAATTATTTGATATTGTAATAGGATTTGGAGGTACAAATAATCTTAATAGATTTTATATAGAAAGTACCAAAATTGATTTTCTCCAAGACCCACAAAATTCATTTTTTAGTTCAAAAATTGATTTTATCCACCATTATAATTCAGGACTTAACCACATTTTATGTAAAATTGCAAGAGAAAAAGGAATAAGATTTTTTTTTAGTTTAAATTTTTCAAGTGGAAAAAAAATAAATTTTGCAAAAGAACTGGCAAGAGTTAATCAGAATATAAAATTTGCCAAGAAATATGATATTGATATCTATTTTAATTTTTTAGTTAAAGATAAATATCAATTGAGAACAAAAAAAGAACTTGAGTTTATATCATATTTATTTAATATGTCTGAAAATCAAAGAAAAGAAAGCATTAATATGCTTGAAAAAGTAATATATGAAAAATGTAAAATTAATAGCAATTCATATGTTAGTGAGGGAATTGAGATTATAAATTGATTAATATTAATTATTGCCAAAGTTTTTAAAAAAGCATTGATTAATATTAATTATGTTATATATTAAAGATGGATATCCAGAAGTAAATGAAATTGTAATCTGCACAGTTAGTAAAATTTATGGTAATACAACATTTGTAGAATTAAATGAATATGAAAAAGAAGGTGTTTTAACAATTGCTGAAATTGCACCTGGAAGAATTCGTAATTTAAGAGACCATGTTGTAGAAAATAAAGTAATAGTATGTAAAGTTTTAAGAGTTGATGAAAAACAAGGAAGAATAGATGTTTCACTAAGAAGAGTTCCAATTCCTGTTATGAAAGAAAAAACAGAAGAAGTGAAAAGGGAGGAATTTGCAGAAAAAGCATTTATAGATATTTCTAAAGAGTTGAAAATTACAAAAGATGAATTGTTTGAAAAAACATATGCCGACATTTTTGATAATTATAATACTGTATTTGAAGCTTTATATGACATAATGCTTGATAATATAAAAGTGTCTATACTAAAGAATTTAGATAAAAAAGAAAAGGAAGTTTTTGTAAAAATAATTAATGATAAAATTAAACCTGAGGAAATTGTTCTTAAGAAAAAATTTCATTTATCCTCTCTTGCAGAGAATGGGTCTATTCTTATAAGAGATTCTATAGATATTGCCATAAAAGCTACAGAATATAATAAAATTGATGTTACATATCTTGCTGCTGGAGAGTTTTTAGCAATTATTATGCATGACGATATGAAATCAGCTGATAAAGTTTGGAATAAATTTAATGATAATTTACAAAAAGAAGTAAAAATAAATAATTTAGATTACAAACAAAATGGATGATATTTACAAAAAAGCTGTAGATAAATGGGGTGATGAAGCCCAAATTATGTCAGCTATTCAAGAAATGGCAGAATTAATTAAAGAATTGACAGATATAAGAAGAAATAGAACTTCAGATGAGAAAATAGCCTCTGAAATAGTTGATGTTGAAATTATGTTAAAACAATTAAAATATATTTTTTCAAAAAATAATGAAAGATTTGATGAAATTCTTGACATTCAGTATAAAATAAAAATTGAGAAAATTAATGGATATTTAAATGCAAATTAAATATCAACTTCATAAAATTTATTTGAATAAATATCACATTTGATCATTTTTAATTTATCATTAGTAAAATATTTTATAATAAGTGCATATGAAAATGAAGCACAGCAAAAAACCGATGATGATAAAACTCCACTCAATGAACATTTTTCATCAAATTCTGTATTTGCAAATATTTTATCAAAAGTGTCAGTATTTCTTAAAATCGGGCAAACTATAAACTCAGTTTTTACAGCACCATTGTAAATCCAGTCTTTTTTATTTGTTAAACAATAATTGTTAATAATTCTTCTTGTTTTTATATTATCAGAACAATCAATGATTAAGTCAGAATTTTGACAAAGATTATTTATATTATTATCATTAATAAATGTTTCATAATATCTAATTGTTGCTGATTTATTAATTTTTTTCAAATATTTTGCCAGAGTCTTTGATTTACTTTTTCCAATATCATTTTCAAAATATAATTGTCTTTGAAGATTTGACTCATCAATTAAATCATTGTCTATTAATGTTAAAGTCTCAAAACCTCCTCTAATAAGCATTTGAGCAAGAATACTTCCAATTCCACCACAACCAATAATAATTAAATTTTTATTTATAATAGATGTTTGGAAATTATTTGGTATAACTGTTAATTGATTTTGTCTTGAATATCTCATAATTTATTTGAAGTGACTAAAGTTTATAAATGCTTTTCTATTTAATTAGATATGAATGAAACAATTAATCAAAGCATAAATGAGAGTATAAACCAAGCATCAACATTTTTAGGTTATTCAGCACCATTTACAAGCTCACCAATAATTGACATTTTCTTAATAACATTATTAGTGGTTATTTTTACAACTTTAATTAATAAATATATGACTGACCAAGTTAGAATTAAGGCTCTTAGAAAAGAAATGAAAGAGATGCAGAAAAAGATGAGGGAAGTTATGAAAAATGACCCTAAAAAAGCTCAATTAATGCAACAAGATATAATGAAGAAAAATATGGAAAATATGAAACATGCTATGAATCCAAAAGTTATGCTTATCACAATGGTTCCATTACTTGTTGTGTTTACTTTTATTGGTAAGATTTATGGACCATTTGGAGTAATAATGGATTTTGGTCTTGGAAGTTGGTTTTTTGGTCATCCATGGGAATGGCTAGGGACATATATATTCTTTTCAATTATTAATTCAATTGTTATTAAAAAGCTACTAGATGTAGCATAAATACATTTTTCCTTTATATTTTTTTAATTCTTAATTCAGGGGGGTAATAATTTATTTATTATATATAAATAGATATTTACTTTAGGTATTTCAATAGTTTTTTTTTATTTAACATAATACGAAGAAATGAAGTTAAAAGTAATTAGAATTTTAGTATATGTGGAAATAAGAATGTTTATTTTTAAAATTTGATGTTTTTATTATTCTCAAAAAAATAATATATCTCAAGTTATATATGAATTATCCATTATAAAGTTAAGACTATAATATTTAAATTCTAATAATACAATATTTTATATGGATTTATTTGGAAAAAATAAAAATGAAGCCGACACATTGCAAACAAATGAAATAAAAGAAGCAACTCAGGCTAACTCGAGTTTTTCAAACAAATATCCAAATGATAATTCTCAATCTTTTCAAGATGATAATTTAGATACTAATCCTTTTGCAGATACTCATTCAAGTAATATAATGCAACAAAATTCATTTCAAATGGGAAATAAACAAAATCAAATAAATTCAAATAATTCTTCCGGATTTGGTATTACAGAACCTCAATCTATTGATAATTCACAACAATACACACAATCAAACCCATTTAGTAATAATATGGACCAGCAAAATAATTCTTTACCTGATTCTTTTACTAATTCAATACATATGAATTCAACTCCTCAGTCTTCAGAATTTTCACCTGAATCTTCACAAGTATCAAGAGATGAACTGCACAATATTGTTGATGAAACTGTTGAGAAAGTTATTGAAGAAAGATGGGGAGAAATTGTTAATAATGTACAGAAAGTAGTAAAATGGAAAGATCATATAGAACAAGATATTAATATGCTAAAGAATGATATTGTGCAGATAAAAAATGCATTTGAATCAATGGAAAAGAAGATTGTTGGAAAAATTAATTCTTATGATACAAATATTATGGATGTTAATTCTGAAATAAAAGCTCTTGAAAAAGTATTTCAAAAAATTACTCCGACATTGATTAATAATGTTAATGAGCTTTCAAAAATTGCTGATAAACTAAATAAAACTAGTGGAAAAGATGATAATAATCAAAATAATAAGAATAACTCTTATAATAATTACAATTGAATTTAAATTCTAAAATTAAATAAGTTTATTTCATATGGAGTTTAAATAAATTAAAAATCCTATGAATTGCTATCCCCACCATAAATAATGGGGTATTACGCAATTCTTCGAGACGGATTTTTAGTCATCGTTTAAAGTTAAGCCCCACCCTAAAGGATGGGGTAATCTTGAAACGATATATAAAATTCTTTAAGTTAAATAAGAAATTATATATTAATATATATTAATTATTTAGTAATTTTCAAAGAAATTATAATAATATAAATATTTATATTAGTTTTTTTAACATCTAATTATTTGAATAAATTAAATGTTCTTACTTTAATTTCTTTTAGTCCCTTATCATTTATTTCAAATGATTTTGACAAACCTTCTTTTTTGTATTTATGCTTTTTTAGAATTATGTTCCTTATAGAATTATCTTTATCAAATTCAAGAATTGTTTTTGACCAATATTCTATTAAAGTTCCTCCAACCATCTTTTTTTCTTTTGTGTCAAATAAAGTGTACATTTGATTTGTTACTAAAATTGGAATGTGAAAAGTTCTTGAAATCTGAGTTAGAAGTCTTAATTGTTCAGCTAATTCTGAATTTATCTTTTGTGGAGAATCGCCTAATTTTAATCTATATAGCATTACAAGTGAGTCAATAATTATAAGACCTATTGTTTTTGAGTTTTTAATTTCTTTATTTAAATTATATATAGTCTTTTTTTGTTCTTCAAATGATTTTGGTGAAAAAACAATAATTGAATTTAATTTAATATCTGGGTCAATTAATTTTAACCTTTCTGCAGAAAATCCTCCTTCAGTATCTATATATATTACTTTTTTGTTTTGATTAAGACATGAAACACAATATTCAAAACATAGAGTTGTCTTACCCGATGCTGGTGGGCCGTATAATGTAGTTATTGTATCTTTTTCTAAATTACCAAGTAATTCATCAATAAAATTGTCTAGTTTTAGAGGCATTTAAAATATGTTTGAGATTGTTGTTTAAATATTTTGTTTTAGTTCTTGGATAAATTAATTTTATTAATATAAAATAAATATTGGTTTTTTTAATAATTGCTGATAATTTCTAAATACTTTTTGGAATGATAAATTGATTGATAATATTACTATTAAAAAGACAATTAATTAAAGAAATATAATATAATATTGTTTCATTTTGCTATATTTATTATATTGTAAAATATATTTTTCTTAATACATCTTTATTATAGGGCTGTGGGACAAAAGTCTTAAACTTTTTTCCCAATCCAAAAAAGATTGTGCCA
>CAYLKB010000014.1:0-21470 GCA_964384165.1 uncultured Methanosarcinales archaeon | reverse complement strand
TGAACAACTTTATTTTAGGAGGTTTACAACTTTTTTAAAAATTTTTACCGGACATTAGTGAAACTAATTCTTTAATTTTCCTTGATTTCCTTAATTTATTAAGAGCTATTTTTTCAATTTGTCTTATTCTTTCCCTTGAAATATTCCTGTAACCTGGTTTTTTAAAAAATATTTCCCATTAGCAATCGGACATAAGGCGATTAAGCAAAAAACTATTTAACATAAACTCCTGCTGTAAAACTTAATGACTCAATATTTTAATTTAATGTATCACATTTAGGACATCTTACAGGATAATCATTTAGTTCATACGTAAAATTTTTTCCACAATTAGAACATTCTATTTCTAATCCTTCTCCCATCTCTTCTGGAGAAAAACAATCTTTAAAAGGGTATTTAAGATTAATTAGAAATTTTTGTATAATTTTTAACATGGTTTTTTCAACTTATAGTTTTAATTGGCTCTAGAATTGTAAAATTTATAAATTTTTATCAACTATTTGCTTAATTTCCCTATTATATTAATATAATAGGAAATCATAAGCAATAATAAACAAACATATTAATGAAAAAAGTCCATTTGCCTTTTGGGGCTGACAGTACTTTTTTATTAGCATTTTTTCCAATAATAATGACACCCATTCTTATTTATTCCTTTAATTTCTTTACCCCAAAGTTTTTAAGAGCCCTTTCTTTGTATACACTTTAGTTCAGGCATCTTTTGTTAAGGATTTTATTAATTTTATAATCCTCATAAGCCCGATAAAGGCTTTTCATAATTCCGAAAACAGTGAAGAAGCAAGGCGTTTAATTCAAAGATTTGAGATACATTATACGCCTAAGCATGGAAGTTGGCTTAATATTGCTGAAATTGAACTTTCTGTTATGTCAAAACAATTCACTAAAAGGCGACTTCCAAATATGGACATCCTTAAAAATGAGCTTATGGCTTGGACTAAAGAACGGAACAATGATAAAATCGGCGTGAATTGGAGATTCAGGACGAATAATGCCAGAATAAAACTTAAAAAATTGTATCCTACTAAATTAACTTAACAATGCACTAGATCAAAATTATATAATTTTTTAAAATTACAAAGCGATTAGAGTTAATTTTATTTATTGATAAATTTAAAGAATTAGAATCGAAAATCATTTGAATCAATATTCGAAAAGAAAATGCATAAATTTAAAAAATGTTTTAGAATTAGAGAAATAAAGTAGCAGGAAAAATCATAAAAAGGGCTTAGGGTTATATGAATGGCTATAGATACAAATAATGTTTGAAAAATTATTAGATATACCTGAAAAATTCTGGATACGCCTTGGGATAATTTTTCTGACTTATGTTGGAGCAAACATATTAATGAGAAAAGTCCATTTGCCTTTTTGGGCTGACCCTACTTTTTTATTAGTATTTTTTTCAATAGTTACACTCATTCTTATTTATTCCTTTAATTTCTTTGCTCCCAAGGTTTTTAAAAACCCGTTTTTTGTATGTGTAGTATTACAAACTTTTTTTGTATGGATTTTTATAGATACATTTATTAGTAAATATCTACATATTTCATTTAAGCCTAAAGTTTTAGTTTTTGGGCTCGGTTTTGTAGCTGGTGTTTATTATTTTTTTAAGTATTTTAATTTTTTATGGAAATTTAGCGAATTTCGTTTTGTAGTTTTTTTTAATATTATTACTTTTATTTTTTATTTTTTTAACGCTTCAACTTTTAATATATCTCAAGAGGGGCCTATATATGGTTTTATGGGGGGGTCAGAAAATCAATCTGCTAAAATGGTTGTGCTAATAGGGTCAATCTGCATCTTTTTTTCAAGTGTTGTGGGGCTTTCTGTATTTAATAATATTGCCGGTAAGGAGCAGATAGATAAACTTGTAATAAATTCATCAAAAATATGGTCTATTATGCTTGGAGTTCTTATGGCTATAATTATATTACTATTGGGACAAAAAATCAGCGGTTTTCAAATTAGTTCGTCAATATTTTTTGGACTTATCCTAACATTTAAATATTATATAGATAACTTTATTGACCAGAGTAAAATGAAACTTCCTAAATATTTAAATCATAGTTTATTAATTCTTTGTTTTTTTATGTTTGTACTTACTGTATACCAGAGTAACAAAACATCACTCATTGCCTTTCTAGCTGGTTTATTTATTTATGTTTTTATATGTTATAAAGAAAGTCTTCAATTTAAAATAGTAGAATTTTTAGGTAATTCAAGATATAGAGTTGCTATTATATTATTAACTATAATTGTATTAATATCTTTGACGTTTTATTTAGGATTAGTTGATAAGATAATAGCCGTTATAAACAAAAGTTTTAACGCTGTTACTGCAGAAACAGGGGTTAGTTCTTTTAGTATTAGAAAAACTAACTGGAAATATTTTATTGATTACTGGGCAACAAACCTTGATGAAATGAAGGCTCTTTTTGGTTTTGGTTTAGGAGAATCCCGAAGAATTATATTTTATCTCTCAGCCACCCAGACCCCTAGATATTTATATTTAGTTCAGACCACACACAATCAGTTCACAGAAATTTTCTTTGACTATGGCCTAATGGGGCTGCTTTTTTATATGCCAGCAATTATAATAATTATAAAAAATATTAATAATATCTTTTCAGAAAGAGTATCCAAAGATATAAAACTATTTTCAAACCTCAGTATTTTCCTTTGGACATATTATTTTATATACCATTTATTAGATGGGCTAAGAGTGACCACAGCTATTACTTTTTTCACTACTATTATGTTCGTGCAGGCAATAATTTATAGCCTTTCATTAAAACCGAAGAATAAAGTGTAGTGGTAACCAAAAATTAGACAAAAAATATAGGTGGAAAAACTGCTCAAAAAATCAGGTAGAATAGAAAAACAAAAGGAGCAGAAAAAATGTCTAAAAGAAAGAATCATTCGCCGTCATTTAAAGCAAAAGTGGCATTAGAAACGATTAAGAACGAAAGAACATCAACAGAATTATCACAAATTTATCAAGTACATCCAAATTTGATAGGAAAATGGAAAAACAGGCACTTGATAATTTCTCCGGCATATTCGGAGGCGATATAAAATCACAGGAAAATGCCGACAATACAGAAAAAGACGAGCTTTACAAAAAAATAGGCAAACTTGAAATGCAGGTAGACTTTTTAAAGAATCTGCCCGGTCTTCGTTAGGAACGAGCGAAAAACTGGGCTTAATAAAAAAGCTGCCAAAATTGAGTATAGCTGCTCAATGTGCATTGCTCTCCGTAAATCGTTCCACTTTCTATTATACGCCTGTACCTGAAAGCGATTTTAACCTTGAATTGATGAAAATCATTGACAGATTCTACATGAAAAGACCTTCTCTCGGCTATAAAGCAATGACAAAAAGGTTAAAACGTTTAAAATATGAAGTAGGCAAGAAAAGAATCAGGCGTTTAATGCAATTAATGGGAATAAGTTCTGTTTACAGAAGGAAGAAAAAGACCACAATTCCTAATAAACAGCATTTTAAATATCCATATCTGTTGAGAGGACTTAAAATTAACCGTCCGAATCAGGTCTGGTGTGTTGATATAACGTATATTCCTATGAGAAAAGGGTTTATTTATCTTGTCGGCATTATGGATTGGTATTCAAGAAAAATCCTTTCATGGCGAATTTCAAATACGATGTATACGAGTTTTTGTATTGAAGCTCTTGAGGAAGCTTTATCCAAACATGGAAAACCAGAGATATTTAATTCAGATCAGGGCTGCCAATTTACAAGCAAGGAATTTACCGAAATACTCTTGAAAAATGATATTCAAATTTCTATGGACGGCAAAGGCAGAGCCATTGATAATGTTTTTATCGAAAGATTTTGGAAAAGCTTAAAGTACGAAGAAGTTTATACTAAGGCTTATGAGACAGTTAAAGAAGCTATAATCAATATAGGAGAGTACATATGGGATTACAATAATGACAGACCTCATACTTCACTTGGAGATAAGACTCCCGAGGAAGTTTATTCGGAGATAAATCTTGTGCTAAAATAATTTTTATAGAATTTAAAGATTTGAGCGGATTCCACTAAGCAACCTTAAAAAACTGTCCTAATAATGGGGACCACTTCAAAGTACTAAAAGGAGGGCCTAATGCCTAAAATAAAAAAAGTTGCATTTTTTACAAATATTATTTCTCCTTATATAAATGATTTGTTTAATAACCTTTCTCAATTCACAGATATTGATTTTGAAGTAATAGCCTGTTCAGAAACTGAGAAAGACAGAAAATGGAAACTTGATTATTTAAAGACTAGAAATTATAAACTTACCATATTAAAAGATGCAAAATTATTTGAAATTAAAAAACAAAACAGATTTTTTTATCTTGGCGGACTTAGTTTTATTAAAAGAATACTAAAAAGAGAATTTGATACTATTATATTCAAAGGAGGTACAAGGTTTATTGGTCCAATATGTGCTTTTTTAGCCAGAATCAGAGGAATAAAAACTGTTCTTTGGGAGCAAAATTCGGTAGATACAACTAATACGCCTTTAAAAAAGTTTGTAAAAAAACTGTACATCAATGACAAGCTATTTACCGGGTTTATTTCTTATGGAAACCACGTAAAAGATCTTATACTAAAATTAAACCCGGAAGCGGATAAGAAAATTTTCTTTGCGTTATCACCAATTGACAATCAAAAGTATAGAAATCGCTACTTAAAATTAAAACCAAAAAAGAATTTTATAAAAAAGCAACTAGGAATAAACCCTGAAGAAAAAATAATCCTGTATACAGGAAGGTTTGTAGAGGAAAAAAACCTTTTTAATCTTTTAGAGGCAGTTTCAAATTTGAAGATTAACTCTGGGATAAAATTCAAATGCTTACTCGTTGGTGGGGGCAAGCTCGAAAAAGAACTGGAACAGGAGGTCATTAACAAAGGAATACAGAATACAGTTTACCTTGTGCCTTTTAAAGAATTTAGTAAGTTAACTATGTTTTATACAATAGCTGATGTTTTTGTTCTTCCTTCAATTTTTGAACCTTGGGGATTAGTTGTAAATGAGGCTATGAATTTTAATTTGCCTGCAGTTGTTTCTAACAAAGTTGGTTGTGCTACCAATCTTATTCAGCAAGGTGGGAATGGCTATGTTTATGATATAGAGGATAATGTGCAGCTTTTTAAATACCTTCTAAAAGCAATGAATAACTCAGAAGAAATGGGAAGCAAATCCTCAGAATTTATCAGTAACGTTAATTTTGAGCAGGTTTGCAGAAGTATTAATAATTGTATTAATAATATTAAATCAGATGATACTAAAGTTAAATCCGGTTTTAATGTTGATTTTGAAAAAATAATTCATAACATAACTTCTGCGATTAAAACTGGTATTGGTGCCGGAAAAAATTAATCAGCTTATTTATTTTTTTACTCCAATTAAACTTTGTATTGTTTCAGACATATTATGTAAAATTCTTTCAAAATCAACATGTATTCCTGGTTTGGAAATTCGCTCATCCACCATTTTAGTTTCTGATTTTGAACTTTCTTTGTAAACAAAAAAACCATGCCACAAACCTTTAAACCTTACAAAATATTGTTGTAGACTTTTTAAATCAAGTTTTAAAATAGCTATTAAAAAATTAATTAAAGGCTTAATGACCATTCCGCTTAATATATATAACAAAATTATCCATTCATGCCTGTTTAAAAATTTCCTCCTGAAAGCCCCACCGGCTATTGCGTATTTATAATCCCTATCCAGAGTATTATTATTTGAGGGGGAAGGGTGATAAATTTGTATTTCCGGTATATAAAGTCCCCTCCTGCCATCTTTAAAAATCCTAAAAAATTGTTCATGGACCTCACCCGCATAGTATTTTGAGCCTACACCAAAATCTTCGTCATAATAAATTTCTTTTTTATCTATTCTTTCACAGTTGTAAAAATAGGAAAATTCAATCCCCATAAAATTAAATATAGTAATTTTTTTAGATTTTTTTGAATTTTTGCCCATACAAGATTTATCTGATTCCGGCAGATAACAACCGGTACTAATCACAGACAAATCAGAGTAGTTTTCAAATAGGTCTTTAATTTTTTCAAGGACATCATTTTCATAGTAACAATCATCATCCGGGAAAGAAAGAATTTTGCCATTAGACTGACTAATTCCATAATTTCTTGCTCTTGTTACGCCGGTAAATTCAACTTTAAAATGCTTTATGTCGAGGTTTTGTCCGAATTTTCCAATAATTGCATCGAGTTTGCCGTCTGTATTCTGGTCAACAACAATTACTTCAAAATCCTTAAAAGTTTGCTGCAATAATGACTCGAATAATATCTCGAGCTCTTCGTCCCTGTTTATGGTTGCAACTATTAGAGAAAAGTCTTTCATATAGTAATCAATGATTCATAAGTTTCATAAGTTTATTATAATGCAAACATGAAGTATATTTTTCTTCTGCTTTTTGCCTTGCATTCCTACCTAGTTCAATAACTTTTTTAGGATTATGGTGCAAATGTTCAATTGATTCGGTTAATTGATTTATGTTCCCAGGTTCAACAAGTAGTCCATTGATATTATGTTCAACTATTTCAGGAATTGCGCCTATATTAGAAGCGATAACAGGCTTTCCAAAAGCAAATGCTTCAACAATGGTTAGACCAAATATTTCAAACCAGTCGCATGGCATAACCGCTGCAATGCACTTTTTATATTGATTTTCAAGCTCAACACCAGATATATGCCCTAAAAATTTAATATTGTCCATTCCTTTAGCTAAAGATTTTAGCTCGTTTTCTTCGGGGCCGGTACCTGCTAGGTGTAATTTTATATCGGGCGGTAGAACTTTCATTGCTTCTAATAAATAATTTACGCCTTTTTCTTTTGCCAGTCTGCCTACATACAAAAAGTATCCCTGATTATCATATTCAGGTTGAGTTTCAAAGTATTTATCCTCTATAAAATTTTCTACCACAGCTAATTTTTCTTTTTTAATGCCTGATTTCAGGGCCAAATTATACAAGGCTTGGCTTGGGGTAATAAAAACGTCAACTCTGTCGTATAATCTATGAACATTTCGGAATAAACATTCTGCTACTGCAATTGTGCTGGCTTTAATATCAGATTTTTTACATTTGTTTAGGATACAATTAAAAGGGTTTTTACCTATACATAAGTGGTTTTTGCAGTAGTTTTTATTTTTAAGCATTAATGTGCCGGCCGGGCACATAAGCTTTGGGTCGTGTAAGGTCATCATCGTCGGAATTTTATTTTTAAAACAGGCTGACAGAACAGAGGGCGTAAGATGAAAATAAATATTATGAAGGTGCACGATGTCAGGCTTATATTTTTTCAAATAAAGATTTAAGTTTTTTTTTGCTTCAAAATTGTAAAAAGTTTTGGGTATATTTTTTATTCCCTGCAACAGGGATAAGTTATCAAAATCAGTGTGTTGCGGGAAAAATTCTGTTCCTTCTATATTATCAATAAAATACGGCTGTTTATTTGTGGCAAAAAAGCATACTTCATGACCATTTTGCTTAAAAATTTTTGCTTCATTAAGCATTATTATTTCTGCGCCGCCGTATTCGGTAAAAAAATTGTTAATATAGAAGATTTTCATTGTTGAAAAAACTTTCCTGTGATTTAAACTTTATAAACCTCTCGATTTAAGCTCTTTTAGGATTAGATGCATCCTTATTTCCCTTCTTACATACCTTAAAGAGTAATAAACAGGCGGAAAAAATATTCTTAGGTATTTCTTTGCATTACCGTAATATCCCGATCCATTAATGCCACAGTTGTTGTTCATGTGCAGTCTGTATTTAATTAAAGGTTTATCAACAAATTTTATACCTTTCATTTTACCTGCTACAATACCTATCCAGCGGTCATGGTAGATCTTGTTTCTTTTTAATAACTCATTAGGAAACGGCATTGCCTTAAGCAATACATCCCTTTCAAACATAGAAGCACAGCCCTGGAGGCCTATTTCTATAACCTCTTTTAAGTTACTTGCGGGAAAATTTTTATCTTCCCGGATATTTCTTTCTTTTTTGGTTTCCCCATAAGATTCGTCGTTTTGGTCGATGAGTTCAGCATCAGCGTACACTAGCGAAACTCCTTCAATTTCATTCATCAGGACTTCTATTTTTTCCGGCATCCAGACATCATCCTGGTCAGCAAAAGCAATATACTCTCCTTTGCATAGGGACAATGCTTTTTCAAAGTTTTTTACATAGCCGAGATTAGTTTCATTTATATAATATTTTAAGCCGTATTTTTGTTTATATTCTTTAAGGATTTGTGCGGTCTCGTCTTTTGAGCAGTCGTCTGTAACCACAACTTCGATATTTTTATAAGTCTGATTAAAGATAGACTCCAGCTGTTCACGGAGGTATTTTTCCCCGTTGTATGTTGTCATTGCTATTGATACTAGTTTTTCTTGCATCTTTGTTCCTTTTTGCGTAAATAAAAAATTCTTTCATTTAATAATAATAGCAAAAACATTTGGTTTAACTTATAGTTAAATCCAAGACCTTACTTAAGAGAGTGAATATTGTATAAAAGACCAAGTCTTACAGAAAATTTTGTGTACCAGACTCTGTACCTTGCATTAAGAATTTTAATGCCTGTGGTTACTATCCCTTATATCGCCCGTGTCATCGGCCCGGAAGGAATCGGCATACATTCCTATACTGTTGCTTATACAGCTTATTTTACTGCTTTTGCAGTGCTTGGATCAATTTTATATGGGAGCAGAAGTATAGCCTATGTAAGAGATAACCCGGAAGAAAAAAACAGAGTGTTTTGGGAAATATTTTTCTTTAACTGTATAACTACAGCGGTTTCTGCTTTAGCTTACCTGGTTTTTGTTTACTTTTTAGGGGGCGATTATACTTTTTATTTTTTGTTGCAGGGAATTCTTATTTTAGCCTGCTTTTTGGATACGACCTGGTTTTTTGTAGGAATCGAGGATATAAAAAAAATAGCAATAAGAGACATTAGCTTTAATGTCATCTATGTAATCGCATTATTTATTTTTGTTAATGATAAAAACGACATTACTTTTTATATTTTACTGACTTCATCAAAGGTGTTTTTGCAAAATATAATAATGATCTTTTATCTAAAAGACCATATAAAATTTAAACGTGTTACATTATCAGGAATAATAAATCATTATAAACCTAATTTTAAAATATTCAGCGGAAGATTAGTAGAACAAATAAGGCCAAGTTTAAATAGTATTATTATCGGTATTTTTCTTGGAATAAAAGAAGTTGGCTTGTATGATTCCGCTTATAAAATACTTCTTGTTACCGGCACAGTAACGGGAGGACTAGGGCCTATTCTACTTCCGAGAATTTCGAACCTGATTGCAAAGGACGATGAAGAAGGGGTCAGATATTATGTTTCAAAATCATTCCTGGTGATTTCATATATCTCAATTTTCTTTGCTTTAATGATTATAGGTGTATCAAAAGAATTTGTACCATTGTTTTTTGGGGAAGGGTTTGAAAAAGTTGTCATACTAATGAATATACTTGCGCCTTCTGTTCTTTTTGGGGCCTGGATTGGGCTGGTAAACTCACAGGTGTTTATACCCCGTGGAAAAGAACATTATTTCTTTATTTTCGGCATTATAGGCATTGTAGTAAATATATTATTGAATGTGATTTTGATTCCTTATTTTAAAACCGAAGGCATTGCTATTGCTTTTTTAATTTCCCAGATTATTATAGTAGGCTTTATGTTCTATAGAGCAAAGGATTTTTTTCAACTTAATTTGATTTTCAAAGAACCTCTAAAATATCTGGCGGCAGGAGTTATTGCATGTATCACTGCAAAGATAACAGGAAGTATACTGGGTGCATCTATTTTAACTACATTTACACAAGGGGTGCTGGGGATGTTGATTTATTTCACTTTGACCTTATTATTCAAATGTGAAATAAATAGTATGATTATTGATAAATTTAAAAAAATTTTAAAAATCCAGGAAAGTAATGCGTAAAATTAAAAATTTCAATTACAAGGATATTTTAGAACAGAAGGCCAATTTATTTATATTATAATAGGGTAAATCATACATTTCTGAAAAGATTTAAAGTTTTTAAAGCTGGAGTATAAAATGTCTGTAAGGATTTTAAAAAAATTAAAACTTGAAAATTGTTTCATTTACACTAAGGAAGGACAATTTTTGTCTTTAGAAGAAGTAATGGAAGAGAACCTTTATACGCTGGACTGTAATTTGCCTCATTATCACAGCATTTTAATACAACTTAGCAAAAAGCTTGCATTTTTCAACGAATATATTTTTATTTTAACGAGGAATGTAAATAATTTACCTTACAAGGAAGAAGAAAAATTAAGCCGGACAATAGTTATTTTGATTGGAGATGAATGGAATAGAGCACCAAAATATACCAGAAAAGTCGCTTTAGTCTTTAAAGCCCCGGGTCAGCTTAATAAACTGGCTTTTCACAAAAATGCACCAAGGTTTAATTTATTGGTATTAATCCAACAAATTCGAATCTTTTTCAAAAAAATTTCATATCCTAATAAGAAAAACGTAATTTCTATTCCTATTTGTATTTTTAAATTACAGGATTTACCTTTTAATCCAATCAATAAAAGAAAATATGATATTTCTTTTATGGGTTCTACCTATAATAAAGTAGATTTAATAAGAACTTTTTTAAAAACTCCCAAAGTCCTTTCCCGAGCTAAAGTTTTTTCTTTGCTTAATGAAATGAAACATAAATATAATGTTTATGAAAAATTAAAAAGTGATTTTCCTAATGCAAATAAAGATTATAAACTAGATAATTATTCTGAAATAATGATGAATACCAAAATATGTATTGCTCCAAGAGGAACAAACTTAGAAACTTTTAGGTATTTTGAAGGGCTGTATAGTGGATGTGTTGTTATAGCTGAAGAGCAACCAAATTACGAATATTTAAAAGAATCTCCTGCCATTACTATTAAAGACTGGAATGATCTGCCAGGGATTGTTGATAACCTTTTAAGTAATGAAAAACTCCTTGAATATTTGAACAGAAAAGGTCTTGAATATTATAAAAATAGTTGTAGTCCAGAGGCATTGGCCACACAATTTGAAAAAGATATAAGCGACCATTATTTCAGAAAACAAATATTCAAGATGAAAGAGTTGCAGTCGGCTGTTACAAAGCAGGATTTTTAACTAATTTTTTACTATATTTATAAATTCGGCATATTTATCTGATAATAAAAATTTATTAGCCAAACTTTTCGCACCATATAAGTTTAGGTGATCATCATCAAAATAAGTAATAATTCCTTTTTCGTCATATGCTGAACATTTACCGTCAGGACATAAAAACTCATTTAAATTTAGAAAATATATATTTTTATAATTTGATAGTAATTTTTTAAGCCTTTGGTTAGCTTGCATATAATTGTCATCTATCTGTGTATTAAAATTAATACCTAGCTTCTTTTTTAAAAGTGCTTTTTTGTTAATATCAGAATCATATTTTGGTATTTGTTCTACAATTATAATTTTTTTTCCTGAATCAGTTAATTTTTTAATAAATAAATTTATTTTTTTAGGATAATCTACATATTTCATTTCATCTGCTTTATTTTCAGGAAAAAATAAAGTATCCAATCTATTAATTATGATAATAGTATTATAATCAGTATAATTTTCTTCGAAAACAGTCCTTGTTTCTTTGCAAGTTTCTCTAAATTTTAATTTTATAGTATCAATATTACTTACTACATTGCAATCCTGGGCAATTAAATAATGAAAATTAAATTCGGAATTTTGTTGTTCTAGCATTTTGAAAAAAATTTCAAAATGCCCAGCGTGAGAATCCCCATATATTAGGATTGGTTTTTTGTTGTCATTAATATTAAAAGAACATATTTTTTGACTTTTATTGACACAAGTCTTTTTATAGTTGAACCAAGAAAATAAATCATCTTCGAAACGTTGTTTGTATCCTTCTGTAATAAAACTTCCTATACATACTATTAAAATTAGTATTGAAGGCAATATAGTATAATATTTTACGGCCTGTCTAAAATTTAATTTAAGTTTTCGAGTCGGTTTTTCTATTAAATAATATGAAAAAACAGATAACATAAAAATCACTAAAACTGCTAAAAAAACTATTCCCAGTGGCAAGTCCTTTTCTGTAAAAGGATTAATGTACCGAAGGTAAGCTAAAACAGGCCAATGCCATAAATACAAAGAGTAAGAAATCAATCCTATGAAAACCATTGGCTTGAGAGCTAAAAACTTGTTAATAAAATTTTTTGGATTGCTATATATTATTAACCCAGCCCCAAAAGTGGACCAAAAAGCATTTATCCCAGGAAATACACAATACTTATTTACATATATTAAAGATAATATAATTAAAGTGACTCCTAAGATACTTGATAAATTAGTAAATTTCAATTTATCCGTATCATATTCTGTATGAAGAAAGGCTAGAAAACTTCCAATTAATAGTTCTCCGGCTCTCGTTGGCAATAAATAATACGACCACGCAGAAAATTTGTCTGAAACTGATAAAAATTCTGCTATTACAAAAAACAAAAATATAAATATACTTGTTATACTAAGGATTCTTTTCTGTTTTAATCCAAACTTCAAAAACAACATTAGTATAGCAGGCCAAAGCAAGTAATATTGTTCTTCAACAGATAAAGACCAAGTATGCAGTAGGGGGTATGTATCAGAACTTTCAAAATATCCGCCGGGATTTCTTGCAAAATACAAATTAGACATAAAAAATAAAGCAGAGATTGCAGAATTTCCGATACCGTAGAAAGATATAGGTGTAGAAATATAAAGTCCAATTATTAATGTAACAATCACAACTACATAAAATACTGGCAAGATACGCTTTATACGCCTGAGATAAAATTTTTCAAAGCTAAATTTATTCTCTTTCATTTCATGGTAGATAATTGAGGTTATTAAATATCCAGAAATTACAAAGAAAATATCAACGCCGATAAAACCTCCGGGGAGCCAGGAGGCTCTCATATGGAAAATAATTACGGATAAAACAGCTATCGCCCTTAGACCATCAATATCGGGTCTGTAATTAAGTTTATTATTCATTTTTCTTGTCTAAAAATTATTTTTTGTGACCTTTTCTATTTCTTATAAAATAATAAAACAAACACGAATAACATTTACTGTTTTGTTACTAGTTATAGGTTTTTTATAAAAAACCTAAATTGGCATATTGGGATAAATTAATTTAATATAATAGAAATTCATATATAAAGAGAAAGATTAAATGAAATATGATGTTATTGTAGTCGGAGCAGAGTTTACGGGTTCTACCGCAGCCATAATGCTGGCAGAGCAGGGCAAAAAAGTCCTTGTAGTTGAAAAAAGAGAGCATATTGGCGGCAACTGTTATGACTATAAAGACGAGAATAGCGTAAACATTCATAAATACGGCCCGCATATTTTTCATACGGTGGACAAAAATGTGTGGGACTTTGTGAACAGGTTCACAGATTTTAACGGTTATCAGCATAAGGTTTTGAGCTATGTAAATTCCAGGCTCGTGCCTATCCCGATAAACAGGGATACTATATGCGACCTGTTCGGGGTGAATATTTCAATCAATGAAGTTGAAGGCTTTTTAGCAAATGAAGTCAGGAATTCAAAATTTAATGACCCGGCGCAAAATTTCCGGGATGCTGTGGTTTCCCAGGTCGGGGAAACTCTGTACGAATTAATGTTTAAAAATTACACCATAAAACAGTGGGAAAAAGACCCGGAGGAACTTTCCCCTGATGTTGGAAAACGAATTCCTGTAAGGTTAAACAGGGATGACAGGTATTTTTCAGATAAATATCAGGGAATGCCGATAAAAGGTTTTACGCCGATGTTTGAAAAAATGCTGGAGCATGAAAATATTGCTGTTTTGCTGGGAGTTGACTATTTTGACGTAAAAGACGACATTAGAGCTGATTTTACTGTTTACACCGGGGAATTGGATAGATTTTTCGATTATAAATACGGGAAGCTGGAGTATAGGTCAATAGAATTCAAATACCGGACGGTGGAAAAAGAAAAATTTCAGCCCGCAGCTGTTGTTAATTATCCAAATGACTATGATTATACAAGGATAACGGAGTATAAGCATTTTCTCTATGAAAAGACCGAAAAATCGACTATTTGTTTTGAGTACCCAAGAAAAGAAGGCATACCGTATTATGTAGTTCTGACGGAAGAAAACACCAAAAAGAGAGAGCTTTATATGCGGGAAGTAATGGGGCTCGAAGAGCTCGGCAAGTATGCATTTATAGGCAGATTAGCTGAGTACAAATATTATAATATGGACCAAGTCGTTGCCAGTACTATGAAAAAACTTGCAAATAGTATATTTTGAGTTTAAAAAATTATTTCGTTCAAATTCTAATTAAAGTAGATTTAAATTTTCATAATAATGGTTTCGTGTATTTATTGTAATTGTTTACCAGCTCTTTTCTTCTAGCACGTTTCTTGTTGTAACAACGCTGTGAGCAGACATCACTATCCATAAAAGAATGGCTGTGGTCTGGCTTGCCGCAGATAATACACCTTTTTAACTTATACGTTCTTGTGCTGTTAATAAAATCCATTGTTTAATTTTAATACAATTTTGAAAATAAACTTCTTGGTTTACCAAGAAGTAATAAATTGTCTGTACAATGAATTTATAATTTCAATTTTATTTAACATGCAATTTCTATTAAAATAAAAACCTTTTAACAGCTGCTTCATCAGCCTTTAATTTCTTTAATAACAAAGTGGTGATTTCTTTGTTGGTTTCTATACACTCGTATAATAGCTCTAATTCGTACTCTGTAAGTAGCTTTAAAAGTTCCGCTCCCTTTATTTCTGAGCCTTCTTTTTGGTCTATTGCCTCGCCTTCACCTGTTACAATCCACTGAAAACTATAATCATCTTCCGGCAACTTCTCTGTAATTTTATGCGCCAGATCAAATGGTATTTTCTTCTGCTTGCCGGATTCTATACTGTTTACTCTGTTAAATGATACCCCTAGCATTTCTGCAAATGCCTTTTGGCTCAGACCGGTCTTTTTTCTTATTTGCTTTAATCGCTCAGCTGGTGTCATTATTTTTTATACCGAATGTTAGTGCTAATATAACTATTATCCTAAATATTTGAATAAAGGGAAGCGGGTTTAATAAAAATTAATGTCTATGATAATTTATAAACGAACCTTTATTAAGAGTAATTCCCCCCCCCCAGAAATATAAAATCAAGAATTTGAGCGTGATATGAAAAAAAGTTTATTATTAGTTTTATTTATCTGTATATATTTAACTTTCCCTGCTTTATCAAGGGATTTAGAAAACAAATATGACAAAGATAATATTTTTATAGAAAAAGACCCTTTAATTAGCTTTAATAAGCCGGTTTATGTCTTTAATGATAAGTTATATCGATATATAGCAAGACCAGTTACAAAGATTTGGGCCTCTGTTTTTCCCAGTTACTTTATGACACGAATAGATAAATTTGCTGACAATATGGCTTTTCCTGTTAGGTTTGTTAGTTGTTTTGCACAGGGTAAATTTAAAGACTCCGGAGTAGAAACGACAAGATTTCTTACTAATACTACTTTAGGAATAGCAGGCTTTTATGATCCTGCTAATTATTATTTTGATTTAAGAAAAAAAGATGAAAGTATCGCTCAAGTATTACAAAGGTGGGGATTAGCAAGTGGACCTTATCTTGTACTGCCATTTTACGGTTCTTCTGATATTAGAGGACTAGGCGGAACTCTTTTTGATAAAGCCCTTAATCCATTAACTTATGTTCCTGGAAGTGGGGCAATAATCGGGATAAACAAAGCTACAGGCTATATTGATAAAGCTTTAAAAATGGATATGATATACTACAATCCTTATGAAGCTAGTAAATATTATTATGCTATAAGAAATTATACTAAATTTGAAGATTATGATCGGCAGCATGTTTTTATTCAAAAAGATAGGCAATTTAACAGTAAAAATCAAAGTGAATTTAATAAACCTATAAATAATAAAACTTTTGCCAATGCCAATGAAGCTAACGAACTTGTTGAATCTGTGAAATATTACTTTAATCCTATTATTAGACCTAAGAAAACATTTTGGTCTAAACAGGCAATATGGAACAAAGATTTTAGTAAGCAATTTAAATTTAAAGAGTTAAAAATCGATAAAAACAAATCAGTTTATAATTATAGATTTATTAAACAAAAAAATCATAACTCACCACTTGTTATAATAATCCCGGGTTTTGCAGAAGGGGTAGACTCTCAAAGATGTGTTGAATTTGCACAAATATTGTATGAACAAGGATACTCTGTTCTTTTAGTCAGTAGCTTATATAGCTGGAACTATATGGAAGTTTTTAAGGCTGATGAAAGAATCGAAACATACTTGAATACAATTAATAAAATTGTTAAAGAGCTAGAATTACAAAATAAAAATAAATTTAATAATAAAACTATTCTTGCTCTTTCTGTAGGGGCTTCTCATTCAATTAGTATGTCAGAAATAGAGAAAACTTCTACAAATCTAAATATAGATAAATATATCCTTTTAAGCCCCATACTAGACGTTAATTATGCCCTAAATAAGTGGGAAAGATATAGCGATTTATATGAAAACCTTGAAAAGGAAGACAAAAAAACATTTCTTGCTCTTTTAGCTGTTAAATCTCGTTTAGTTGCTAGAAACCCAAATTCTAGAATTAGTTTTTCAGAAAAAGAATCAAAACTCTTTTTGGGCAAAATGTATTCTAGTTATAAAAGACTAAAAAAACATATTATTTCTGAATCAGGTTTTATTGATATTAAACATAAAGAAACGTTGGAACCTTCTGATTATTTGAATATCATTAATCAAAACTCTAATTTTTCTGTTATTACATCAAGTAATGATTATTTAACTCCAAATTTACAAGAAAAGAATTTAAGCTTGATAATTAAAACAAATATAAAAATATTAAATAGTGGTTCCCATCTTGGGTATATTTCTGACAAAAAATTCATCAATCTTTTTATAGAAGAGGTTAATTTAAAATAACTTCTGCACCAAGAAGATATTGATAATAATTAGTCTTTTGGATGAATTACTCCACAAAATCCAGTCCGCTAATTGCCTCAATGATGTCTATGTCAGTTATTACATTTGCAGGCTTTAGGCCTTTGTCCGGCTCATCATTCTCCACCAGCCACGCCATATTATTAATAATACCCTGTTCGTCTTTCCACAGAACTATTTTATAAAAATACACCGGCACGCTGATATCATTCTTAATCTTATTTGTACTGCCTTTGTGGATAACTCCGGTTATAACTGTAACACCGTTATGTTCTACTGCAAGATCTCTTTCAATATTTTCTATTGAAGCCCAAAGCCCCCCATTAAAATCCTGTTCTTGCGGCGCTGCATTAGCAAAAGTGAAGGTTTCTTTCATGTGTTGTTCGACTACTTTGTAGTTAGCAGCAGGGTTCAAATGCCCCCGTGAGTATCCTGTCCTTTTATAATTTTTATCATTAGCGTAATTCTCTCCACAAATAGCCTTAATTTCTTCTGAAACTGTTTTCGGCCACCAGCTGCCTCTTTTTGCAACCTTTTCTTTAAATGACTCCGGGGATAGATTGTAATAAACATATCTGGGGGTTTTAGCCTTACAGTTCAGAACACTTGTATATTTTGAATACTGAACTGACTGGTCATTGTTTGGTTGATTAAATTCATCAAGCGCCAGAGGCATTGCGTGTACCTGCATGAAGTAAAACAAAACAAGTGTAGTGAATAAAACTTTTAACATTTATCCTCCAAATATTTTTATTATGTAATTTAAGCATAAATACGAAATTTGCTTCGTAAATAAAATTTAACTTGCCTATTAAGGTGTGGACGATTACACCAGCTGACCTGAAAAAGTAAAAAGGTTAAAAAAGAACTCTTGCCCTGACTGGATAAAAAATACAAAGCCGGTTCTTTTTTGAATTTATCGCCGTATTAATTAAAAACTTTATTAAAATAAGTAAAATTATTTAAAATATTGGTAAAATAGAAACTTAAGAAATAGGGATATCTGTTTTGAAAAAAATTCTTTTATCTGGTTCAACTGGTTTTGTCGGGTCTAATTTAATAAAATCTTTGGAAAAATCTGGTTATGAAGTATATAAACTCACTCTAGTAAATTCTGGACTTAAAAATGAAATATGCTGGAAACCGGAAGCCTCTTTAATAGAAAAAGAAAAGATACCAAAAAATATATCAGCTGTAATAAACCTCGCAGGAGAAAATATATCAGAAGGTAGGTGGACAGAAAATAAAAAAAATGAAATTTTAAAAAGTCGTATTTGTTCCACTAGATTTCTTCACGACATAATAAGAGAATCAAAAAACAGTCCTGATGTTTGGATTAATGCTTCAGCAACAGGATATTATGGAGACAGCAAGGATAAAATTAATACAGAAGAAAGCCCAGAAGGTAAATCTTTTTTATCAAATGTTTGTAAAAAATGGGAAAATGAAGCATTAAAAACTGAAGACGTTGCCAAAAGAGTTATTATTTTAAGATTTGGAGTTATTTTAGATAAAAATGGCGGAGCATTAAAAAAAATGCTTCCGATTTTCGAACTTGGACTTGGTGGAAAATTAGGAACAGGAAATCAATATTTTCCCTGGATTTCTCTTCAGGATGTAATAAATATTATAGAATTTTTTTTATTAAATAATCTTTCAGGAGTTTTTAATACAGTAAGCCCTGATATAGTTACTAATAAAGAATTTACTAAATCATTAGCCTCTTCTTTAAAAAGACCTGCAATTTTACCTGTTCCTGAAAAGGTTTTAAAATTATTATTTGGACAAATGGCAGAAGAAACATTACTTATGAGCACTAAAGCATCTTCTGAAAAATTAAAAAGTGAAGGTTATAAATTTTCTTGTCCATTACTCAAAGAATTTTTTGAATTAACATTTAATAATTAAAAGAGAAAATTATCCGCAGATTTTTTAAGCATTCAATTTCGGGATAAAATATATTAATGCAGGAAATGGAAAAATTAGCCGGGTTAATCGAAAGAGTGACTTTTCATAATGAAGAGTCAGGCTTTTGCGTTATTAAGGTTAAAGTTAAAGGACACAAAGACTTTGTAAGTGTTGTCGGGAATATCCCTAATATAGTAGCTGGAGAATGGTTAAATGCCCAAGGGAAATGGATTGTGGACTCCAGCTATGGTCAGCAGTTTAAAGCAGAATTTTTAGAAACCTGCAAGCCAGACACGCTTGATGGAATAGAAAAGTATCTTGGCTCCGGCTTAATTAAAGGAATAGGTAAACAGTTCGCAGGAAGATTAGTCAAAGCATTTGGAAAAGAAGTACTGGATATTATTGAAAAAGAACCTGATAAACTCCTGTCTGTTGACGGTATAGGAAAAGGTAGACAGGAAATGATCTCCAAAGGCTGGAAAGAACAAAAAGCCGTCAGGGAAATTATGATTTTTCTCCACGGCCATGGTGTCTCCACCAGCAGGGCTTTTAGAATTTATAAAAAATATGGTGATAGTGCTATTGAAAAAGTTAAAGAAAATCCTTATCACCTCGCTCGTGATATTTGGGGAATAGGTTTCAAAACAGCAGATACAATAGCAGCAAGTCTCGGGATCGGTTCTCATTCTGATATCAGAGCAAGAGCAGGGGTAGAACATATCCTGTTTGAACTGACCAATGAAGGGCACTGTGCATTTCCTGTTGATGACTTAATTAAAAAAACAGTAAAAACTATTGAAATACCAGAGGACATTATTAAAAATGCTATAGACTACCTGATTGAAGAAGAAAGACTCGTTAAGGACTCTGAATTAAAAGGCGAAGAACTTGTTTATTTAACACATTTGTATAACATAGAAAAATTTCTCGCTAAAATACTTTTACAGTTAAAAGAAGGAAAACATCCCTGTCCACAAATTGAGATACCAAAAGCCATAGAATGGGTTGAAAACAAAGTTGGATTAAAATTAGCAGAGGCTCAAAAACAGGCAGTTGAAATGGCAATAAGCTCAAAGGTTCTTGTAATCACTGGAGGGCCGGGGGTTGGTAAAACAACTCTTGTAAATTCTATCCTTCAAATATTTCAAGCAAAAAAACTTCAAACCATTCTCTGTGCTCCAACAGGCAGAGCTGCCAAGAGGCTTTCTGAAACAACAGAGATGGAAGCTAAAACTATTCACAGACTGTTGGAATTTGACCCGGCAACTTATAGTTTTAAACATAACAGGGATTATCCATTAAAAGGCGATGTATTTGTAATAGATGAAACCAGTATGATTGACCTCACACTTTCATACCAGCTTATACAGGCCATTCCCCAAAATGCTGCTTTGATTATTGTAGGTGATGTTGACCAGCTCCCAAGCGTTGGAGCTGGATGTGTATTAAAAGATATTATTAATTCTGAAACAATCCTTGTTTGCAGGCTTACTGAAATATTCAGGCAGGCAAGTAAAAGTAATATAGTGACAAATGCACACAGAATTAACAAAGGTGAATACCCAGTTTTTCCTAAGGGCAAAGTAGCAAAGCCAAATGAATCCGACTTTTATTTTATAGAAGCTCAGGAACCTGAAAAAGCGGTTGAAATAATAAAAAAGCTGGTAACAGAGCATATTCCAAATAAATTTGGATTTAATCCGCTTGATGATATTCAAATACTTACCCCGATGCAAAGAGGTCAACTTGGAGCAAGGAACATTAACCTTGTAATGCAGGAATCAATTAACCCAACAGGAATTGAAGTACAAAAATACGGCTGGACTTTCAGGGTTAATGATAAGGTTATGCAGACAGAGAACAACTACGACAAGGATGTTTATAACGGGGATATTGGCAGGATAACTAATATTGATGAAGAAAATAGAGAAATCAAGGTTAAATATGAATCAAGAGAAGTTCAGTACGATTTTAACGAACTGGATGAGCTTATTTTAGCCTATGCAATGTCTATACACAAAAGTCAGGGAAGTGAATATCCTGTTGTAATTATTCCAATACATACTCAGCACTATATGCTGCTTCAGAGAAATCTTCTTTACACTGCTGTAACCAGAGGCAAAAAGCTTGTAATTTTACTTGGCAACACTAAAGGACTTGCTATGGCGGTCAAACGAATAGAAGCAAATAAAAGAATAACAAGCCTTAAGGAAAACCTTTTGTGCTTTAATCAGCTACAGCCCATTATTTAGAGTGTTTTTGGCAAAATAAAATTCTAGCTTTCAGCTAATTTGGCAAAAAATACCAAAAATAATTATGTATGATTATTATTAGATAATTAAGTACCACAAAATGTTTGATAAACTCTTTGCTCATCTAAAGGTGGAGATTGATAAGGCTTATAGAATTCTTGTTCATTATAAGGATCCTT
>CAYLKB010000013.1:0-21737 GCA_964384165.1 uncultured Methanosarcinales archaeon | reverse complement strand
TCAGATTAAGAAATATTTGTTAAATATTACTTAACTCCGAACGGAGCTATTATAAAATAAAATATATTAATAAGTTGATAACTTGATACTTTAGTGACTTGCTTTAATTAAGAAATAATAAATACTCATACTATATAATCACCTGGCAAAAATTTTTCCTTTTGCGAACTCTCCACTTAGCTTTGCTTATATCAGCTATATAGCATTCTTTGAAGTTAAAAACTTCTGCCTAAGCACAATAAATTATAAATCCTAAGAATTGCTATCCCCACCATAAATGATGGGGTATTACGCAATTCTTCGAGACGGATTTTTAGTCATCGTTTAAAGTTAAGCCCCAACCTAAAGGATGGGGTAATCTTGAAACGATATATATAGAATACTTAACATTAAAAAAACTATATTGTATTTTCTAATAGAAATAGTTTAAATTATTATGAAATTACATATTTTATTCTTTATATTAATTATTTTTATCATATTTTATTTCATTCTCGGTTACAGCAAAAGTAATTTCTGGATAAGATACTGGATATGATTCTTTGATATTAATTCTATCTCTAAAATATTTTTCAACTTCTTTGTCCATAAAATAGACATAACACCCTTTCATTCCTCTGCTCATTAAAACCCTATAAATGTTTTTAACATATGTCTTAAAATTATCTTTGTCATATTTTATTAACATTGGGTCTTTGTTTGCTGAAATGTTACCTATTAAACAATCATTCTCTTTGTCATATTTTAAATCATTTCCAATTATTACCCCAATATAATCAAATTCAAATCCTTGGACAGTATATATGCATCCTACTTGATTTATTGCTTGCGTTTTTATTGCCCATTGATACCATTTGGGAATTCCATCTTTTAGTTTAACTCCATCTTTTGCTTCCCAAGGCATGAAAAAATTATGTTCAGGTATTACAACATCATTAACCAAACTACCATCTGAAGTTGGGTTTGACCATGGCCAGCAATATCCTGCAACTAATCTAGCAGAATTTAGTTTTTCCATTTCTTTTGCATATAAAAAGTCATATAGTTTTTTAGGAGAATCAAATATTTTAAAATCAAATTTATCTTTGTTTGTAAGAATTTTATTGCCTTGCGAATAACCTAATGTTGATTCTATCCAATGAAGATAACCATCAGAACCTGAGCATCTAAATTGGGAATTTAATTCTATTTCTTCAATATCGCATTTCCATTTTTTTGCATATTCTTTAATTATTTCAGAATTTCCTATTTCTTGCGACCTGATAATTTGTTTATCATCAATAAAGAAAACTGTATTTTTAGAACATCTTATAAGTTGCTCCATTTGAGGCATGTCAGTTCTATGTTCTTTTGGAGTATATTGATTATTTGAAGATTTTGAAATCCTATGAGCTTCATCAATAACTAGTAAATCTAATTCATTCTGAGTACATTTAGATGGGACAAATCTATTTAGTGATTCAAATAAAACTCTTGACTTTGTACCTATTGATTTTTGTATTGCTTCTGTAAAAGGTTTTGATTTACAAGAATATCTAACATTTTTTGTTTTAAGTGCGGCATAAGCTATAGTATGCAATGCAATTACTGATTTACCTGTTCCAGGTCCTCCTTTTACAATTATAACTGATTTCTTTTCATTATTGAAAGATTTTCTTAGTTTAGAAATAATTAAATCTTTAGCTAAGATTTGTTCTGCTAATAAAGAAAATACTGGTTTGTGATTTATAATATCTGCAGTACTTTCAAGAAGTTTTTTTGCTGGTTTTACAGGACTTTGCATAAACCTATTAAAAACTTCTAATCCACTTCCCTCATATAATAATTCTCTTAATTTATTAGCAAGTTCTAAAACATCATCTTTAGTGTAGACTGGAAATTTGTTTAATACATCTAAATATTCATTATCAAACAAACCAATATTTTCTTCTTTTACATAATTATGACAATATGAATATCCATTTAATTTGTAATTAGGGTCAATGTCAAAAACTTCTATAAAATTGTTTAAATGATCGAAATAACCTTCTACTTGTTTTGAGGGATGAGATACTTTTCGATATGCACCACCAGTATATGTTTCAACAAAATAATCTTCATCATAGAGAGGTTTTACAAATTGCCATTGCTTTAGTTCAATTAATACTACATTTGATTTGTCTTTATTTTTTCCATAAAGAAGACAATCAATTCTTCCAGTATTATATGGTATTTCATATTCTAAAACTATTTTATTGTCTTTTAAATCACTAAGTTCTACTAAATTCTTTACAAAATTCATAGAGTTTTGCCAAGAATTAAATTCTGAGTCAGGAACATTTCTTCCAAAATAATCTCTGAAATTATTTCTCATTATTTGTGTTATTTTATTAGTTCGTACATCTTGTAGGAAATCGTCAATCATTGCATCATATATTGTAAGTTTTTTTATCATATTTTTTCCTTTGAAATATAATTTATAAATATTTGTTATCTAGAAATTATTGTGCTTAGGCAGAAGTTTTTAACTTCTAAGAACACCTTTGTAGCAGATCTAAGCACAAGGCTTAACTGGAGAGGACACAAAAGGAAAAACCTTTGTGGACGACTATAATTACTTAAAGTGTCCCGAATGAATGACTGCAGTAAAAACTTTTGTGGAAGACTATGTCAATAATAGATGAAGGAATTGATGCTTTTATTGAATATGATAATAAATAAATGTGTGATATTTTTAGTATCACTTACAAATACAACATAATATTTATATATTTGTCAATATTACTAATTTATATAATTCTTAATAAATAAAATGGCATTTAACAGATTAAAAACTACATTCCTGCTGGGATTACTTGCAGGGCTTTTTATGGGATTTGGATATCTTATAGGAAGTACTACTGGACTTATTATTGGACTTGTTATTGCAATGGTAATTAATTTTGGTTCATATTGGTTCTCAGATAAGATTGTACTGAAAATGTACAAAGCAAAGGAAGTTTCAAAAGATCATAAATTATATGTGATTGTAAAAGAACTTGCTCATAAGGCAAAACTTCCTATGCCTAAAGTTTATACAATTACAGCTCCATCTCCAAATGCTTTTGCTACAGGAAGGTCTCCTAAGCATGCAGCAGTTGCAGCAACAGAGAGTCTGCTTCAACTTTTAACTGAGGAAGAAGTAAAAGGAGTTATGGCTCATGAATTGTCTCATGTAAAGCATAGAGACACTCTAATTCAGACAATTGCAGTAGGTATTGCTATGGCTATTGCATTTGCAGCTGAGATGCTTCAATGGGCAGCAATATTTGGTTTTGGTAGAGGAGAGGATGATAATGGTATTGGAGGTATTGTTGGTGTTATAGCACTTGCTATTCTAACTCCAATAATCGCAACTCTTATTCAGCTTGCAATTTCAAGACAGAGAGAATATATGGCAGATGCTGAGGCGACAAGAATAATGAAAACTCCTATGCCACTTATTAATGCATTGCAGAAATTAGAGGCTGCATCACATGCCCCAAGAAACTTGCATGCTACAGCTGCTCCAACAGAGAGTTTGTTTATTGTAAATCCATTTAAAGGTTCTGGTATTGTAAAACTTTTTTCAACTCATCCTTCAACTAAGGATAGAATAGCTGCTATGAAGAAGGTTAAAATCCATCATTAATTCTACACCCATTATCTATTAAATATTTATTAAATGAATATTGTTTAGGATGTATTTCATTTTGATATTGTTCTCTTAATTTTTGTTCAATTCTTACTCCATCAAGCCACATTGCTGTAGGAGAGCATGTCAGAGATAGCAAATATTGTGTTAGTCTTGATTCTTCATTTTTCTCTAATTCATTATTTGCAGGTTTATATTTTCTGCTAAATTCATGTTTGCCTAAATGTACTGAGTCAATGCTAAGTACTAACATGCCTGCAACACATGTACTTATTATAATATTTTGAAGCTTATTACTTTCCATTTGAAAAATAAGGTAATAGTAATATAAATATAATGTTATGTGGTGTTCTTATTTACCACATTTAGATATTTTTATAAATGTAGATATCTTATATAGTTATATGATATCAAGTGAATTAGAAAGTCTTGGTTTTTCCAAAACAGGAGCAAAGATATATTTGGCTCTAATTAATAATGGAAATCTTAGTGCAGGAGAGATTGCAAAGGAAATACAAATAAACAGAAGAACTGTGTATGACTCAATTGAGAGATTAATAGAGAATGGATATGTTTCATATATTTTAGTTGGAAAAAATAGAGTATTTACAGCAACAAATCCTAAAGTATTAATTCAAAAAATTGAGGAGATGAAATCAAATGCCGATAAAATACTTCCAGAACTTGAAAAATTATACGCATTAAAGAACTCAAATCAAAATGCTAGTATTTTTCAGGGTAAGAAAGGAGTTAAGTTAATACTTGACGAAATTCTTAATGAGAAAGAGTATTATACTTATGGGGCTACTGGACATTTCTGGGAAATAATGGAACTTGATTTTAAAGTTTTTCAAAAAAGAAAGAAACAACTTGGAATAAAAAATAAAGTTCTTGTAAATCCTGGGCTAAAAGGAAATATGCAATTAAAAGAAATATCTGGAAATATGAGATTTCTTCCAGAGAATCTTGTAAGTCCTACTACAATTTTAATTTATTCTAATAAAACTGCAATTATTCATTGGACTGAGGTTCCTCTTGGCGTATTGATCGAAAGTGAGGAAATACATAATATGTATAAACAAACTTTTGATATGCTTTGGAATATTAGTTCAAAGTAAATTTTGTTAAAATTTTCACTACCTATTAAGAATTGTTAAAATCTTTATAACAAAATATTATAATTGTACATAGTACAATTTATGGTAAAAAATAAATATGCTTTGGATATGAGAAATAAACTTCTTTTAAGTATTCTTATAGTCTTTAGTATATTATTTTTTACCAATTCATTTGCAATTACATACGACCCTCAATGGTATGATTTAAATCAATCTTATAGAACTGAATTTAATATTACACTTGCAACAACAGATTTAACTAATGTTACATTAAATATAAATATTAATGAAAGTTTTATGGGGAGTTATTTTAATTTCTCAACTCATAGAAATTCTACTAGAATCTATTATTATAATGGAAGTGATTATATTGAAGCTCATCATTATGCTATTTATTGGTCTGAAACAAATAATAATGCTACTCTGCAATTTATAGCACCTTTTATATCCTCAACAACTGAGACGAGATATTATATTTATTTTGGAAATTCTGTATATTCAAATATTGAAGATGAATGTTCTACATATATTTATTGCGACTATTTTGATGATTCTAGTATTAATTCTAGACTCTCAACTGCTGATTTAGATACTGTAGGTGGGACTGCATTTAGTGAGAGTTCAGGTTCTTTATCAATTACTGCAGGAGGAGCTGATACTTGGACAGGTTCTGATGAATATGGAAGTGTTTATCTAACAGGTATTGAAGGAGATGTGGATGTAAGACTTAGCATATTATCCCAAACTAATCCCAATCCTTGGTGCAAAGCAGGAATTATGATTAGAAATGATATGACTGCTGCTACAACTTCAACAGGCTATTCATTTACAGTTATAACTCCAGGAAATGCATATTCTTTTCAGAGAGATGAAAATAATAATGGTTATCTAGATTCAAATAGTCAAGGAGGAAATCCATCTATTGTACCATCTCATGTAAGATTAGTAAAAACTGGGACAACACATATAGGATATTATTCAAAAACTGACCAAAATAGTTGGAATCAAATAAATAGCAGAACTATTACTTCAACTAATAATCTTCAAGATATTGGTATTTCTCTTACATCTCATGCTGGTTCTACTACTGCAACAGCTACATTTGATAATTTTACTGTGAGAAGATATCATACGGACAGCTTTAATTATTCATCCGGCAATAAAGAGAAACTTATAAATTATTTATCAGCAAATATTTCTTCACCTTCATTATCTCTAATTCATCTAGTACAACAAAACCAAACTATAGATATTAATGCAACAATAATTTGCAATAGCTATACAGGAGATAGCTGTTATAATGTAACAGGTTATATACAATATAATGATAGCTTGACAAGTTTTATCAATGTTTTAGATACTTCGTCTAGTCCTGTCTGGACAAATATAAATAAACAATCATGTATATTAGATGCAGGACAGAATTGTAGTGTAGGATTTAAGATTAACATGACTGGTCAAAAAAATTCATATCATAAACTAAGAATAGTATTTTCATCTAATATTTCAGATATTGAAAATGTGACTACGATGAATGTTTCAACAAGAATTATTGTTGGTAATGCGGTAAATTTTAATGTTTCATTTTATAATTTTTCAAGTATTACTAAATATTTTGGAGATAAAACTAGAAGTTTTAGTGTGATTTCTAATTTTGGTGATAATACCAATATCAGGGTTGAGTGTGAAAGTGGAGATTGCGGCGAGTTTTCTGATAATTTCTTAGATGGAATAAGTCTTCTTGAGGGCAATTCTAATGGTTTTGATATTAGTTGTCTTGACAATACAGATGGAAGTCATTATGCGATTTTTAATGTTACAAGTGATGAGTATGAGACTGCAAGTTATTTAGAACTTGCATGTATAGTTGAACCATTATATGGGCCTATAAGTGCTATATTAAATACACCAATAACTGATATTAAAGTTCAGCAGAATTCAACATTTATCTTAAATGCAACAGCATCATGCATAGGAATCTGTGGCAAGATTAGTGCGTATTTAATGTATCAAAATAATGATTGGTATAATAAATCATATAATTATAGACAAAATATTAATTTTTCATCAACTGTAAATACTCAAGAGAATTATCAACTTCTTATTAGATTTAATTCTTCTAATATAGGAGCTAATTTTAACTGGTCTAATAGTTGCAATGATTTGTTATTTATTTATAATAATACTGAGCTTTCATATTGGGTTCAGAATTGTTCTACAAGTTCACAAGTTTTAGATGTATGGGTTAAGTCTAATACAAATATTACAACGAGTAATAATTATGGTATAGAAATGTATTATGGAAATAATAATGCCATAAGTAAAAGCAATGCAAGTGAAACTTTTAGAGTTGATGAAATATTTTTTATTACAGGAAATTGCCCTTCAACATCTGGGTTTTGCAATATGATGGACAATCATGCAGACTCAGATGGAATTAAAACAAATATTGGTTCAGGTTTATATACAATTTATGGGCAAGGATATGTTACACAAATAAGTCATCCTAATAATCCTTTTGGCTCAGATGATGATTATTATTCACGATATAGGTTTTTATTTATTCCTCAATCAAGTGGTACTTTTTGGTTTGGTACGGCATCTGATGATGGTTCTGATGCAGGAATTTTTCCTCTTGATGGATATGGTGGAGGAATTAGAACAACTCACCCTCATGGACAACATGATGTTGTAACTGACTGGTATGGAGGCCATGCTAGTGGGACATGTGGTTCAAGTGCGGCTATTGAGAGAAGTCGTAGCCTTACTGCAGGTTCTGGTTATTGGATTGATTATACCCAGCAAGAAAGGGGAGGAGGCCAAGATGCACAAATGTGCATAAGGTTTGGAGGTAGCGGTTCTTATCCTATTGTAAATTCTGCTAATTTTGCAGGGGAAATTTTTGCAAGAGAGTATGTGACTCCTGAACCTGTAATTTCAGAAATAACGGAAGAGGAAAGTTTGATTGTTTCAACAACAAATCCTGACTTGCCCCTATTTACTTATTCCTCCCAACCACAAACTTGTAATATGGCCGAGGGAGGTTCTTGTTCTTTTGAATGGATTGTTAATGCAACAGGGAGCATAAATTCTTCATATAACCTTCAAGTTTATTTTGAGTCAAATTATAGTAATGTTGATTCAAATATTACAATTTCTAGGCTTGTAAATATTACTGATATGGTAATACCTTTTATAAATATCACATATCCAATAAATAACTTGAAATTAATATCTGATGGCAAAGTAAATTTTTCATGGATAGTAGAAGATGATGATGCTTTAATAAATGCTAGTTTTTATTTAAATAATGTAACAGATACTACAATTGAATGTGTTACAGGAAATAATTGTTCATATACTTTAAATCTTAGTCGTGGAAATTACGAGTTTTATTTAATGGTCAATGATAGTGATGGGAATGTAGTTAATTCATCTAAATATAATTTTACTATTATTTATGACTATGATTTTAGTGTGTCTAAAAGAATCTCATCAATTTCAAATGATATGTATTTTATTACTAATACTATTAATAATAATCTGAACTATTTAAATGAAATTGATTTAATTGATTTTGTAGATCATAGATTTAATTATGGTTCTTTTAATTATGCATTTGATTGGATAAATTTGACTACAGGTTATTATACAGGAGATTTACTTGGATGGAATTTTTCAATATTAAAAAATGATTCTATTAATGTTACATATTCTATAACAAAGAATGATAATGAATATTATCTTCTTGATGAATTTATTATAGGACTTGATTGATTACAACTTATTAGTCTTGAATTAAATTTACTTCTATTTATTGATTAAAATACATTAAATAAATTCATTTATTGTTGTACATAGTACAACAATGTTAGAAAATAAAAAGAAACTGGACAAAGCATTTTTGAATTTTGCAGTCTATTTTATTTTCTTTTTAATTGCTATATCTTTTACTGCTCAAGTAGCAAATGGTTGGTGGGATGGGGGTTGGCCATTTAGACAGGAAATCAATGTAACTTCTTCAACAAATACACCTAAGAATTTTCAGGTAGAAATTATACTAAATTCTTCTAATGTTGGGACTGGATTTGATTGGTCTAATGAATGTTTAAATAATATGAGTAGAATAAGATTTACAAATGAGTATGATAATGATACTCTTGATTATTGGGTCAAATCGTGTAATTCTAGCTTAGAAAATATGATAATCTGGTTAGAGATTGATAATAATATTACTAGTTCTGGATATATAACAAAAATGTATTATGGTAATGCAGGGACTAGTTTATATAGTGATGTTAATGAGACTTTTGATTATTATTTTAATATGAGCGGTCTTACAATAGAGTCTGAAGGAGCTGGTCAAGATATTTCTGGAGGAGGAGATGTTCTTGAGAGTGGGAGAGTATTTCACGGATATGGCAATTCATGGAAAGTATTTACTGATTTAGGAACTTGGGCTGTAAGTAATGATGGTTCCCAATTATTAGAATTAGAATTAAGAGCTTTAGATTGTGGAGAAATTGTTGCTATTAGATTTGATACAAATAATGTTCAGGAAAGTGGCAATTCATACAAATGGTGTGGGTCGCAAGGATATGGTTCAGCACCAGATGTTACATATTCTGGTTCTGGGAATTGGGAAACTGTAAGTTCTGTATTAAATGATTTTACAATATCTGCAACACACATACACTTACCTGTTGAGGATGATGGGGATGCTTCTGCGGATGCTTATTTTAAGGATATTAGAGTTAGAAAACATATAGCAACATCACCCACTATTGCTTTTGGTTCTGAAGAGGTAATAAATACAACTATGTTGTCTTTATTTCCATATGATGATTTTAGAACTGCTTTGACAACTATTAATTTGTCATGTTCATTTGCAACTTCAAATAATACTGAACTACATAATGTTAGTCTTTATGGAAACTGGTCAGGTAGCTGGGATATTTATCAAACTAAGAATACTTCAGGAAGACTTAATTTAACAACTTTTGAAATAAGTTTGCCATCTGTTTCTGCCTCTTATAGTTGGAATTGCTTAGTATATGATGATTCTGGAGATAATGATGTTTTTGATACTAATTATACATTTACTATAGATTTGCAAAAACCAATGATAAATATAAATTATCCAATAGGCAATATTAATGATGTAACACCAAGAATAAATTTAACAAGTTCTGAAGAGTCTACTTTGCGATATAATATTGATTTAGGTAGTAATTATACTCTGTGTTCAAATTGCAATAGGAGTTATGATAAATTTTTGCATTTGTCAGAGGGGACATACACTATTTATGTATATGCTAATGATACTGTTGGTAATGTTAATAGTACATCGAGAAGTTTTACAATAGATTTGAATAATAATTTCTATGATAATTTTAATGATAATTCAAGTATTGTAGATATTACATCAAATGTGTATAATAATGGCAATATTACATATTCAGGAAGCATTAAAAAATATCAAGGTATTGAAATTGGCATGGTATCAACATCAATGACATTTATTAGAAATCAATGGGGAGGGTCTAGCAATGCAGGAGAAACTGACATTGTATGTCCTGGCGGAGATGCTAATTGCTGGTTTGTTACTCAGAATGGAACTAATATATCTTCATTAGATATCTCATATGGAGTTACAACTCTAGATTCAGATTCTTCTACTATTGGATATATTATGTATTCTAAAGAAGATGTACATACAAGATTTTCTCCAACACCTCATGTTCAGAACTCGGATAATTTTATAGCAATATGCTATTTATCTGGACAATGGTATTTTGAGGATAATAATGGATGTGATAATCCATTTACACCTCTTGATACAGATATTATTGTAGCTAATATGACTTGGGGTATTAGTTCTGTTGAAAAGAATAATGCAACTAGTGGAGGATTAAATTATATTTTGTTAAAATCAATAAATACAACAAATAATATTTCTGTTATTGAGAATATTACCTGGACTGAAGGAGTTAATGATGCAAATAATTATGTTAATATTAACCTATCATTTGATAATGGGACTACATGGCATAATGTTACTAATGGTGCTAAACTTACTAATTTTACTGCTTCAAAGAATATGATTATCAAAATTATCTTTGAATCTGATGGGTCTATTTTTCCATCAATTACTGATATTAATATAACATGGTCAAATAATATAAAAGAGATACCAATTGTGGAGATTTTAAATCCATTAAATAATTCTAAATTGATTGGGAATTATGTTAATGTCACATTTAATGTCAGTCATACTGATGCCATACTAAATTGCTCAATTTATATAAATAATATATTTAATAAAACAAATACCTGCAATACAACAGGAATTAATAACCTTGATTACAATTTTACAAGAGGAAATCATAGTATAATGATTCAAGCAAATGATAAAGAAAATAATAGTGCCAACTCCACCATAGTATATTTTATAATTATTGATGATTATAATACAAAGATAAGCAAGGAAATTAGCTTTATAGGAAATAATATGTTTTTTGTTACAACAAATGTATCTTCAATTAATACAAAGAATAGTATATATAATGATTTTAGTGTTTCAGGACTTAATGCGGGTTCTTTTAATCCATTTGTAAATGATATAACACCAATTATAGGTCCAAGATATTATGGTTTTACATATTATTGGAATTATAGCAATTCAGGAGATTTTAATATTTTCAATTATTCAATAGCAGGAATAAATGATTATAATATTCAAAGAGGTTTTGTATTGGGACTTGATTGATGAGATTAGATTATATAATAAAATAGACCCACTTAAGCTTATTACTTTTAGTGAATAACATATATCTTATACAAAAATGAGTATCATAAATTATATTATAAATTATATCCTAATTTATATCCTAAATATTTTTTATAATATATAGTCGTCCACAAAAGTTTTTCCTTTTGTGTCCTCTCCACTTAGCTGTGCTCGCTCAGCTATATTGGTGAGAGTAGAAGTTAAAAACTTCTGCGGAGCACAATAAAATATTTTAAAAAAGATTATAAGAGCATCATCACATAAAAATGAAGAACATGACAAGTAATAAATTTTAAATATAATAATGATTATAAATAATTTATATGATAAAAAAATTTGTTTTGATATCAGGACTTCCTGCTTCAGGAAAGGATACTGCAGCTGAGTTTTTTGAGAAAAGAGGTTATGAATTGGTTAGTTTTTCAACTTCTGTTTTAATTCCAATTGCAAATGAGCCTCATATTTTATATGAAATGTTTGAGAACTCAATCCCAGAAATTTTAAATGAGAATATTAATAAATTAGTAAATGATGTAATAGAGTTGAAAAAAAAAGAGAGTGGAAGGACATTGCTTATAACATTAGGAGTTTATATGCTTCCAGAATTTATTGCAAAGCAAACAAAAGGCAAATATAAGCATTTTAATGTTCTTGCAAAACCTTTATTTGACAAAGTTGAAAAAATTGCCATTGCAAGCTTTAGAATGGAGAAAGAAATGCAAACTCTTATTAATATATACCCTGATGCAGAGTTTACAAAGATCTTGATAAAATGTGATGATGATATAAGATATGATAGAATAATTAGAAGAGACTCAATTTCAAAAGAAATTATTGAAGAGAATGAAAGATATGAAAAAGAATCAACATACAAAGAACTTATTAGAAATGTGAATTTTGATTATGTAATAGAGAATAATTCTTCTCTTGATGAATTTTATAAATTACTTGATAATATTTATGAAGTGATAAGGAATCAATAATTGAATGTATTTTCTTTGTATATTTTATTTTTAACATGGTTTAATTCTTTTATAATTTCCATTAATTTATTTTCATTTAGCATGTTAGGGTCTGAAAAAGTTTTATAGTGTATGCAATTGTGAGAGATTAATATAATATCTTCACTATGATCTAAAAGATTTGAGAGTACCTCTTTAATAGATTTTATTTCTAATGTATCAGCTAGATATTTATTGTTAGCAAATATGTTAAGTTTACCAAAAGATTTTTCAATATTAGCTTCTGAACGAATTTTAGCAGTTATTGGAAAAACTCTTAAGTTGAGTATCTCATTATATACTGTACCTTCTTTTACAAGATGAAAAAATAATTCCCAATTAGAGTCGCTTGTTTTAAATTTTATTAAATTATAACAATGACTAAAATGAGTTTTTTGCTTATTTGAGAGTGTTTTAAATTGCGAGGGAGGAATTGTTTTGTGAGATGAGGCAAAATATGCCTGGGATATGTATTTTCCTTTTAATTTGTTTAGTATGGTTTTTAATAAAAAGTTTTTTAGTCTTTGCTTATGGAAGAAAAGTTGAATTGAATAGCTTGTATAAGCAATATATGAGACAATAATTATTAGAAAGAGTGCAAGGATTATCCATATTACCATATAAAAACCATAATTCCTTTATATTTAAAGTTAACGATATGATGAATCTTGGTTAAATATATATTTTTAACAGCATATTTTTGAGCTAATATAGTTTTATTTATTGAGCTTAGATAGAAGTTCTTAATATCATAAGAAAACTTTTCTTGCAAATTTAAAGGAAACTAAATAGAGAGTCTGCAAAACTCTTTAATTATTTACTTAAATTATCCCTAAGCGAATAAAATGAGTGAATGTAGGAAAAAACTTTTTATTACGATTATATATCTCCTCCAACTTTTAATTATGAATTTTTTCGATAGAATTAAATGACATGATTTGAATATTTGGATAAAGCAAAGATAATATATCTTTTTATTATATTGTTCTTGGGCAGAAGTTTTTAACTTCCTGAAGGTGATATGGCTGAGCAAGCAAAGTTAAGTGGAGAGGACAAAAAAGGAAAAAACTTTTCTGGACGACTATAGTATTTAACAGGCTCTACCTTCGAATATCATTTTTTTAATGGTGTCGATTCAAGCATTTATAGATGAATTTTATTAAAAGACTCTCAACAATTAAATTTCATAAAATTATTGGATGTAGTGAGATTTCACTTACACTGCACATCTTGGTATCGAGACATCCTCTTAGGTCTTTTAAATATGAAGTTTTCTTATGGCTCTCATTTTTATGACACCATTTGAATTTATGGACAGAGCCATTTACAGAAAGTTATATAAAGATGCTATATTTGATTAATTAAGATGGCAACATATAAAAAATCAGACTCAAGATATATAGACCCTCAGATACCAAATGGATTTGACCCTAATAAATGGATAGTATTTTTAGATTTAATTGATTCATATAATTCAAATATTGGTTATGAACTAGATGAACCAAGTATATATTTAGATCAAATTAATCTTGTAGAGTCACTGGGAAGAACCTTACTAAGTCCAAAAAATTATTTTGATGATTATACAAGTTCTAGTATTAAGAAAGCTTCTCCAAGAATTATATTTACTTGTTATAACCAAGATTCTAATCAATTAATATTTGAGTCTGATGGAGACCCATATCAAGTTGTGAGAACAAATTCTAACCCTGCAACTTTAATTTGGGATAAAACATTATTTGTGAAATCTTCATTCTTAGAACACTTTATAGATGCATATATGCGTCAGCAGTTTATACCTATTCCTTTAAGTCAAAAAAGTACTAAACAAGTAGCAGGCAAAAAACATTCAGCAGATGTTCCAGGTATAACTTCAGTAAATCCATTTGATGATGATACTTGGAGCAAAGCATTTAATTTTTAATTTTTAATTTTAATTAGTTCTTATTGTAAAAAAATAGTTGTCCATGAATGTTTTTCCTTTATTTTCTCATTTTATTCGCTTAGAAGTACTTTAAGTAAATACTTAAAGAGTAAAGCGGCTTCTCTAATTTAGCTTTGCTCGCTCATATGTAAAAAAAGCTTTCTTAAAAAGTTAAGAACTTCTGCTATAGCATAATATTTGTTTATATTTTTAGTAATTAAGTTCTAAAAGAAAGAAGAATTATTTTTTGGATTGGAATAAGAGTAAGTCTTCGTTTGTTAAAGTTCCACCTTTTTTCATGAAGTTATCTTCGATTTCTTTTCTCTTTTTCTTAATTTCTTTGTCTGACTGCTTCTTTTTCTGTTCTGAAGATTCTCCAAGCATGCTTAGCAGTTCATCTTCTCTTTTAAAAAGGTCTTTTAAGTCTTTACCTAATGAAGAGTAATTTTTCTTATTAAGTCTAAATTCCTCAAAGGATTTGTTCTTTTTAAGTCGCAATTCATCAATTTGCTTATATCTTTTTTTCTTCTCTTTGCTGATAAGCCTTATCTGTTTATATAATGACCTAATTCTTTTTTCAAGATTTACTCTTTTTCTTCTTAGAGAATTTACTTTTGACTTTGATTGCTTGAATTCTGGACTTAAATTTGTAGATTGGTTTGATGAACCATGAGATTCTATATATTCTTTAAGTTCAGATATCTTTTTTGAAATTTCAGATTCTTTCTCAAGAGAAAGTACCTGAGTCTGAAGTTTAGTATCAAGCTTTTTAATTTCTTTTTTAGCTTTATCTGCAGAAACTGTTTTTATTATTGGTCTTACTGATTTTGACTTTTCATTTTTTCTTACTTCATCAAATTCTTTTTCAACTGTTTCTAGTTCGCTAATTACTTCATCAAGAGATACTTTTTTCTCATCAAGTTCTTTATTAATTGAGTCTAAAGAATTCTCCTGCTCTATTTTTTTTATTTCTTCATAAAGTGTATTTATATTTTCAGATAGTTCTTCACCTTGTGAGAAATATTTTTCTTTTTCATCTTTCATAGAGAAAAAATCATCCTTTATCTGTCTGATTTTATCCCTAATAGTATTCAATTCCTCTCGAATTGCCTCTTTATCCATTTTCTTGTTTTAAATTGTTTAAAAATAATAGGTTTAGAAAAGGGAACCAAGGCCAGCTGAAGCATCAACTGCTGGTGCTTCTTCTTTTTTCTCTTCTTTCTTTTCTACAGCAGGAGCTGCTCCTGCACTTGAAGCTGCAACAGGAGCTGCAGCTACAGCAACACTGCTTTCTTCTATTACTTTTGCAATATCAACTCCATCTAATGCAGCAATAAGTGATTTTACTTTTGCAGCATCAGCTTCAACACCTGCAGCTTTAAGAACTGCAGTCACATTTGCTTCATTTACATCTTTGCCTGCTTTATTAAGCAGCATTACAGCGTATATATATTCCATTTTTTATGATTTTATTATATGTTATTTTAAAACAATGAACCCAGCCCTGCACCTGCATCAGTTGAGTCTTCTTTCTTTTCTTCTTTTTTAGGCTCTTCATTAGCAGCAGAAGAATTATCTTCTGTTGCAACTGGAGCAGCAAAAGCTACACCAGCAGGCCTCATTTCCTCAGGAAGTGTGAATGCCACACCAGCCATTTGGCTATTTGCTTTTGACAATAACCTTTTTATTGTCTCAGCAGCCGGATATTCAATACCAACACCTAATGCAAGGGAATCTCTTCCTGCTTCACCTAAAAATAAAGGCACTGTTTGAGGCGTCATATATTTAATACCAACAGCTAATTTGAAGCAATCCTGAGCCTGAGTTTTCAAGTCATTTAATATTGCATCTTCATCAACATCAAGAATGTCTCTAGCATATAAAGTTCCATCCTCATAGATTGCTTTTATATTAAGACCAACTTCCATTGGTTCAATTCCAAGCCTGCTTAATATACCTGCTAGAGCAGGAGTTACAACGTCACCCTCTTTTGCTACTATAGCATCTTCTCTGATTTCAACTTTTCCAGCATTAATTCCAGCTTTGATTTTAAGTGCACCAAGTTCTCCAATAATAGGCCCTGGAGCAAAACTTGTAGGGCCAGCTGGAACTACAATATTCTTTGGAGCAGTCTGACCAGCTTTTGCAGGTGCTGATGATTTATTTTTCTTAATAAATTTATATAATGTAAATGGATTGTCATTTGTAAATACAAGTCCAACAACACCACTCATTTTATCAGTTAATCCTTTTATACCTGGATAAGTTTTTTCAAGCTCATTCATAACAAGCCCAATTATATTTTTCTTTACAATAAGAACTTTTGCAGTTTTCTTCAATGATGCCCTAATTCTTTGAAATTGTGGAGCAGGAAGTCCTTCAACATCAACTACACCAATAATTGAATTCTCAGAAGCATATTTTCTAATCAAATCTGCATTAGCTTTGTTTCTAGGACTTATTTTTGGTTTGTAATGAACTAATTCCATTTTACAACACCACCAACTTACCCATAGTAAGTTTAAGTCCTATATCTTTGATATTATGTGCATGATTTGGCAAAGCATGAATTAATGCATCATACACAGCTTTTATATTATGCGAAATATCATCATCACTTTCAGATTCTGACCCTATTGAAGTTTGAAGAACTAAATTCTTTTTAGTCTGAAGATGAGCTGTTCTTTGAATTTTTTCATATAATTCAGGAAGTGGAGTTTTAGCATTTATTATCATACCTAATTTTGGTGAAGGCATTTTGTTCATTGGTCCAAGGTACCTACCTAGGATTTGAGCAAACAAAGGCATGTAATTTGCTTGAACTACAAATTTGTCATAACCATGAGTAAGCTTTCTAATTTCACTCATATTGCCCTTTAGAGCTGTAAGTTCATCGTTAAATAAAACTTTGTCAAATACTTTATCTGCTCCTGCAATACCATGGTCGATAACTGCGCAAATCTTTAATTTCTTAGATTTAACAGGAGTAGAAAGAGCAACACCTACATCAACTTTATGATCTGGTCTTTTTAAGTCCATATTTTGCAAGTTGATAATTAGATCAAAAGTTTGGCTAAAATTCCTCTTTTTTGAATTTTCCCTAATTTCTTTTAAAACCTTCTTTATTGATTTTTCATCCATTTTTCTCCTCCTATAACTATTGGAGTTATAGTGCTATCAGAGTAGAACTCTATGTAATTAGTTAATTGGTAACCATTTATAAAATTTGGGATTGAGAAGGAAAGCTTTTAGTTGAAATTATAAATTAAAATCTTTTGGGCTTAGTTCTCTAAAATCAATATAATCTCTTACTATATCATACCATATATTGAATGGCTTAAATGAATCATTTGCCAGATTAGCGTCTAAATTAGTTTTTTTGAGTAATTCACCTTTAATTCTAAGTCCTTCTCTTAGGTATTCTCTTTTTTTGAATAATTTGGATGGCATAATGTCAAATAAAGGTTTTAATTCTTCAGAGTACTTATAATTTGGAATGTGGTCTAAGCAATAGTGTAAAAATGGACTGATAAACTGTCTATTTTTCAATCTAATCTCAATATAGGCAGTTTGAGCAGCATCAATTAAATCAATTAGTTTTCCAACTTTTGCTTCAATTGACTTTTTTTCATGCATGTCAATCATCCAGTTGTGAGATAAAGTTTTATCATCTCCTAAATTAATAATGTGTGTATATATATGGTCTATTTGTGTTCTTTCAACAATATACAATAAATTATTCCACCAAGGGGGAGCCATAAGTTTTTCTCTAATAGATATATCATATGGAGGCATAACTTCATGAAAATCATGAAAAAGCATTTGAAATGCCATTTTGTCCATATTAATATTAGGGTATGCAGTTTTAATATCATCAGAATAATATTGCACTAATTTGAATGTTCTAATCATATGTAAATGAATACTATCAAATGTTCTCATATAAGGCATTTCATGAAATCTTCTAAGTGAAATTGCAATATTTCTTAGTCTAAAAGCTTCATTTATGTCCCCCGTCAAGTTCATAATAAAAAATTAAAATAAATAGTTTATAAGTATTATGCAAATCTCAAATTAATATGTTTTTAATTGGTACTAAAAAAGTAATTAATAATATAATTTTATAATAAAAAATATAAAGTAGTGGTTTTTTGAAATGTTATGACAATGTTAAATCAGAAAGAAATTGAAAATAAATGGCAGAAAATATGGGAGGAGAAAAAAGTTTTTGAACCTGAAATTGATGAAAACAAAAAAAAGTTTTTTATAACAGTACCATATCCTTATGGGAATTCTGCACTTCATATAGGCCATGGTCGAACTAATACTGCTGCTGATATACTTGCAAGATATCATAGATTAAAGGGAGAGAATGTTTTATTTCCTATGGCATATCATATTTCAGGCTCTCCAGTTTTAGCTGTTGCTGATTCTATTTCAAGAGGAGATGAGAAACAAATAAAAATTACAAGAGATGCAATTTCTGATTATGTTAAAGACAAAGATGAACAAGACAAAATAATTAAGAAGTTTGCAGACCCATATGAGATAGCAAATTTTTTTACAGGAACTATTAAAGATTCATTTAAATCAATTGGACTTAGCATAGACTGGAGGCGAGATTTTACAACTGGAGATGATATATATAATAAATTTATAGAATGGCAATATAAGAAATTAAATGATTTAGGAATTTTAGTTCAAGGTAAATATCCAATTCTTTATTCCCCTTCTGATAAGAATGCTGTTGGTGAGGATGATATTAAAGATGGTGATACAGATAAAGTTTCTATTCAGGAAATGTATGTTATTTTGTTTAAATTAAAAGATTCTGATGAGTATCTTGCAGCATCAACAATAAGGCCTGATGCTATATTTGGTGCTACTAATATATGGGTTCATCCAAATATGGATATGGTTAAAGTGAAAATTGATGGAAAAGTTTTGATTGTATCTAAAAAATCATTATTAAAACTTGAGCACCAATTTAATAAAGTTCAAGTTTTATCAGAACATAAGGGAGCTGATTTTACTGGCATGATTGCTATTACTCCTTTAATTATTAGGGAAATACCAGTAGTTGAGGCAACTTATCTTGATGAGAATCATGGTACAGGTGTTGTTTATTCTTCCCCAGCTGATGCTCCTGCCGATTTGATTGCAATATTTGATGCAAAAAAGAATGGAAAAATGTCAGATGAAATTCAGCCATTTAACATGGTTGATATTTATGATAAGAAAGGCAGTCTTGTCCCTATTCAAAATAGTTGTTATGCTCATGATAAATTGGTCAAGTTTGATGTTAAAAATCAGAATGAACATGAAAAACTTGAAAAAGCAAAACAAGAGTTATACAAGGAAGAACATTATGGTGGTAAGTTATCATCAATTTGCGGAAGTTATGCAGGCCTTCCAATTAAGAAAGCAAAGGATGTAATTGGAGATGAGATGATTAAAAACAAAGATTCATTTATTCTTCTTGAGACTTCCAGAAGAGCAGTTACTAGAGCTAATGATGAAGTAATTGTTGCAAATCTTGATGGACAGTGGTTTTTAGATTATTCAAAAGAGGAGACAAAAGAAAAAGCATATGAATTATTAGATTCTATGGACTATAATCCACAGAGTTTAAGAGATACTCAAAAAGGTTATTTGAAATGGGTACAAATGAGACCATGTGCTAGAAAAAGAGGACTCGGGACAAAATTGCCTTTTGATAAAGAATGGATAATTGAACCTTTATCAGATTCTACTATTTATCAGATGTTCTATCTTATAGTTCATATGATTAAGGGCCAGAATATCAATGCCGATTCTTTGAATTTTGATTTTTTTAATTATGTAATGCTAGGTTCTGGTAATCCTGTAATGATAAGTGAGGAAACTGGAATTTCTAAAGAGATACTGTCAAATTTGAGAAAACAGGTAGAATATTGGAAAAGTTTTGACCTTAGATATACTGCGCCACCACATATGTCAAATCATTTGTCATTTCTGATATATCATTATGCCCTAATTTTTGATAAAGAGTATTGGCCAAAAAATATTACTGTAGCTGGTCTTTTGATAAAAGATGGTGCTAAGATTTCAAAGTCAAAAGGTAATGGAATACCGCTTATTAGAATTAAGGAAAAATATGGTGTTGATTTATATAGGCTTTATATTGCAATTGCATCAAATTATGATATTGAAATGGACTTTAAAGATGATGAAATATTTCAACTTGAGAAAAAATTTGTTAAATTCAAGGAATTGATAAAAGATGCAATAAGTGTGAAATCAAAAGCATATGCTGAATATTCAATAGTTGATAAGTGGCTTATTTCTAAATTCTATTCAAGGGCAAAAGTATATTTTGATATGTTTGAAAATCTTCGTGTAAGAGAAGCATTTGTTTCAATATTTTACGAATTCTTAAATGATATTGCATACCATGAAAGGAGAACCTGCAGGGACAATTCTATTAATGCTTTGAGTTTTATTGCTAAAGATTATGTAAAACTTATGGTCCCTGGAGTATCTCATATTTGTGAAGAGTTTTATGAGATGATTGGTGAGAGTGGATATGCATCTTTGTCAGTCTTTGATACAGACATGGATAAATATATAGATAACAAAATTGAAGATCTTGAAGAGATTACACAGAATTTAATGGTCTTAATATCAAGACAAAAAGAGACTAAAAACTTGCAAGGTATTGAAAAGATTACAATTATACAAGCCCCTAATTCCAAGTTTGAATTATTTGATGATTTAGCTAAATTACTAGAGGATACAAAAGATATAAAAAAGATTTTTTCAATATTAAATGAAAAATATCCACTTGATAACAAATTTATAGCTAAGTTTGTACCTAAAACTTTGGGAGATGGACTTTCTACATATTTGCCTAAAAATGAAGAAAGAGTGCTTCTTTTGGAAACATCAGAGTTCTTGAAAAAAGAATTTGATTGCACGGTTGAAATAGTAGATGGTGAGAAATTGGAAAATGTTGCATCATCAGTTATTCCTTCAAAACCAGGAGTTTTGATTGAGTGAGTAGTGAATAAATAATTAATTTCATAAAATAAATCATTTCAAAATAATACTTGAAGAAATAAAAAAAAATTCTTAATATTTAAATAAAAGAAATTAATATTGAACTGCTTCTTAATGAGAAAAAAGAAGTATATGTCCCCGAGTATTTTATAGAAAATAATTATAGTCGTCCACAAAAGTTTTTCCTTTTGTGTCCTCTCCACTTAGCTTTGCT
>CAYLKB010000012.1:0-21767 GCA_964384165.1 uncultured Methanosarcinales archaeon | reverse complement strand
TTTTCCCTGATTAATTTTTTGTCAATTATTGTAATTTTATCTTTATATTTATTTGCAATTTTTATTGTATTGTCTGTTGATGCATCATTTATTACTATAATTTCCAAATTTGCAGGATAATCTGTTTTTAAGCATGATTTAATAGTTTTTTCAATTCCTTTTTCTTCGTTGTATGCTGGAATAAGAAGTGTTACATATGGATATTTTTTTATAGTTTTTTTATTTTTTTCCACATTTAATAAAAGTAGAAACCAAAATATTGCAAAATATAAACTTACAAAAATGATGAATTTACTTAGAAATGATATTATTGTAGCGATTTCCATTTTAATTTGAATTGATTGTTCGTAAATATGCAGTGTAGAGTCTTTCTTCAGAGATATATCCATTTTCACCAATATTGTCAGTAGTGAAATTTCCTATTACAATATAAGGGGCTGAATTAATGTTATATTTATTTTTAATCATATTTAACATAGGTTCTCTGTTATAGTTTATATCAAATGAAAAGATTATTGTTTTGTTTTTATTATCTATGGCAAATTGTTCTAATAATAGTGATTGAGTATCAAGCTGAGTGGATAGACTATCAAAAAAATATAATATTGGTATAATCTCATCATTTTCACATTTTATATTATAATTGTGAACATATATGTAGAGTGAAAGTTGGTCTAGAAAATATTCTCTTTGTCTGTTATATGACAAATTAATATTAGATTTTGAAAAAAGTTGTCCATAGTTGCTAAGATCAGTTCCGATATTTTTTAAAAATTGATAATTATTGAACATGTGTTTTTTTAGATATGTACAATTTGTTATATTAAATTCTTTTTGAAATTGTTCTGACATGATTAGTCCTTTAAAATGCATTTGAGTATTTTGTATATTGTAATCAAAATCTATTACTCTATGGTTATCAAGGCTTTGATTTACAATAATTGCTAAACTATAAACAGTTAATGTCAGAATTAATGCTTCTATAAAAATTAGATTTCTTCGTTTCCTTGATAGCATAATTATGGGATAAATTGATTTTATTTAAATATTTCTATATTAATATTATAAAGTTAAGAATTAAAGGCATCTTATTTTATATTAGAATTTGTATAGTCGTCCACAAAAGTTTTTCCTTTTGTGTCCTCTCCACTCGCTTTGTTCGCTCAGCTATATCGTGTTCTCGAAGATAATAACTTCTGCGGAGCACGATAATTTGAAAATAAATGAATATAATTGGGGTAGTTGATTAGCTTATATGAGATATACATTATTGATTCTGATTTGGAATATCTTTTTTTTAATGGTGCCCTTTTGAGCTAATTTAGTTTTATTTTCTTAAAGACTCCGGGAAATTTTACTTCATAGAATTCTGATTTTTTTATGAAATAGTTTTTTTCCAAAACTTTTATATAATACAAAGGCTTCTATATAATATGGATAATTTTGATGATATGAAAAGAAATTCTTCTTTGGGTGGTGAAGACCCTTTATATAGTATATCCTTTGAGAACGCCAGATTAGAAGAAGAAAATAAGAATTTGAAAAGAACTGTTCAATTTTATCAAGCTGAGCTTGAAAAATTTAGAACACCACCATTTATTGTTTCTGAAGTTATTTCTAAGATTGATAATAAAGCTATAGTAAAATTACCAAATCAAAGTAATTTTTTAGTTGAGATTTCAGAAAATTTCAATAAGGCCATAAATGTAGGTGATATGGTATTAAATGAACAGAAGTCACTTGTTATTGTAGATAAGGTTGATATGAATAAAAATTTTCCAGTTGAGAATTATTTGATTGTGAACAAAAAAATAGATGTTTCATGGGATATGATTGGTGGTCTTTCAAAAGAAGTAGAGAAAGTAAAGGAAGTTCTGGAAATGCCTTTATTGAATCCTAAAATCTTTAAAGAGATGGGTATTACTCCTCCGAAAGGTATTTTACTTCATGGACCTCCTGGTACAGGTAAGACTATTATTGCAAAAGCACTTGCAAAGGAAACAAAAGCTACATTTATAGAACTTGTAGGTTCTGAGTTAGTTCAGAAATTTATTGGTGAAGGAGCAAAGCTTGTAAAGGATTTGTTTGAACTTGCTAGAAAAAGAGCACCAACAATAATTTTTATTGATGAAATTGATGCTATTGCTTCAAGAAGAATAGAGACTGGAACTTCTGGAGAAAGAGAAGTTCAGAGAACATTTATGCAGCTTCTTGGAGAAATAGATGGTTTTGACCCTTTATCTGATGTAAAAATTATTGCAGCAACAAATAGAATTGATATTTTAGATGAGGCAATTTTGAGACCTGGAAGACTTGAAAGGCATATTGAGATAGGTATACCAGAAGAAAATGGAAGAGAAGAGATTTTAAAGATTCATACGAAAAACATGAAATTAGATAAAGATGTTGATTTTAATGAAATTGCAAAGAAAACAAATGGATTTAGCGGTGCTGAATTAAGAGCTCTTGTTACAGAGGCAGGTTATCTTGCAATAAAAGCAGGAAATAAATTTGTTTCTCAAAAAGAATTGATGGAAGCTGTTAAGATAGTAAAAGAAAAAGAAGAGGAATATTCTATACTTTCTGGTAGTTTTTATTGATTTTTTAGTTTAATTTTTAATATTTCAAATAACTCTTTGCTTTGATTTTCTAATTTAGATTTATCAAGACTATTTAGATTATTTTCAAGTAATTTAAAACGTGTTTTTATAAGAGATGAGAACATATCATATATAATCCATATAAATACTCTTTGTTTGAATGTTGAGTCGCTCCAATATGCTTTTAGATAATTTTCTAAAAAAAAATCTGATCTTTCTTTTTCTAGTTTTATTCTATTTGAATCAAATGAGATTTCATCGTAGAAGAATGTGGCTATATCTCTTGCATTATCACAAAAATGTGCTGATTCCCAATTGATAAGTCTTATGTCATATTCATTAAATAAAATGTTTTTTGGGTTTAAGTTTGCATGTATAAGTGAGAATTCTGAAATATTTTCAAATAAATTTTGGTATTCTTTTAAAAAATTTTGAAAATGTTTTATTAGTTGGTTAATATATATATCATCTATTAGTTTTTGATTTTTTTTAAAATATTCTTCGTGATAATATACAAAATAATCATATATATTTAACTTATTGTATTGTTTGTTATTAATTGTTATATTTGGGCTTTTTATTTTATGTAATTCTGCTAGTTTTCTTGCAAGAAGTACAAGATGCATTTCAAAATATCTAATTAAATCTTTACCTTTTTCAAATGTTAATATTTCAAATTCATAAGGGAAAATTTTTTTTGTATTATCAAAAATATATGGATATGGGCCTATTTCTTCAGGTAATTCTTTTAAGATTACATATTCATTATTTAATGTATTATCTATTGGAGATAATTTTATGAAATATTTGAATTTATTATTTACAATTATACCAAAGTTAGCATTGTTATTATTTGATTTTTTTTTCTCAAGTTTAACATCTGTTATTTCTTCAAAAATACCTAAAGACATTTTAGATTCTCTTATAAATTTGATGATAATATTTTTGAATTCATTATAGTCCATATTAAAATTTAGATGGTTTTTTTTAAAAAGCTTGTCATGTTTTTTTATGATAATTTATATGTTAGAATTTTTTTGATAGATACTTAGTGTGGAGGAAGGGATTTGAACCCTCGAACCTTACGGACTGGAGCCTAAATCCAGCGCCTTTGACCTGACTGGGCGACCTCCACTTAAATAAAGGAATATATAAGAATAATCATGATTGATTTAAAAGCATTTTTATTTGTCTTCTTTGTCTTCTTCAATTCTTTCTTCTTTTTTAGTTAATATTATTCTAAGCATTGCTGCATATGCTGGTCTTGTTATGAATACTCCTACAGTTATACCTATTATTATCATGAAAGCAAAACCTTGAAGAACTTTTAAGCCTGCAAAGTATAATGGAATCATTGCAGCCATAGTAGTAAAGTATGCTATCATTACTATATACATAGCATTTTTTATTCTTTTCCTGCTAGCTAAATTAGAATTTTTTTTTCTAAAATATTCATCGGTTATAATAATTTGGTCATCAACACCTGTCCCAATGGCTGCAATAAGCCCTCCTATAGCTGCTAAATCAATACTTATTCTCATAAATGCTGCAATTCCTAGTACAATAATTACTTCTCCTAAGAGTGCAATTAAAATACCTATAAATATTCCAATATGCTTATATCTTAATGCAACAATTGCAGCTACTAGAAGAAGTGCTAAAATTCCAACATAAATTGCATTACTTAATAGTGTTTCTCCTCTTGAACTTGTTATTGAATAACTTTGGACTATTTCAAGTTCTGATGGAAGACTTTTTGTAGATAGGATTGCTTGAAGATATTGCATTTCTTTTTGAGCAGATTCAAGAGCTAATTCTTTTGTTGGTAGCTCGTTTCCTGAAATTGATATTTGTGGATTAGAGATTTTTTGATATTTAAAACTAGATGCTACACTTAAAGAAGTAATTTCTTCACCATCTAATATGAAAAAAATTTTTTCTGATAAATGGTCGCCAATAACTTGAGTTTTTCTTGCTTCATCATAGAATCTTTGAGTTGATTCTGAGTCTATTTCAACAGTAAATGCATATCCGCATATAAAACCATTTATATTTTCCGAACACCCATTAAATTGTACATGTGATGGGTCATTAAAGACTCTTAAGATATTTTCTCCAGTAAAAATAGAAATATTATTAAATTTTGCAGTAAATTCTCCTTGCTTTTGAATTAATTCATATATGTCGTTTTTATTTGATGAAATACTTTCAATTATGATGAATTTGTCATTAGAAAAAGCATCTTCTAGTTTATTTACTTTAGTTCCTGATGCGCCGTAAATATCAAGTCTGTTTTGAAGAGTTTGAGTTAATAGGTTGTATTCATCTTCACTTAAATTGTTATTTAATGCTTTTAAAATAATTCTTGAACCTCCTTCAAGTTCTATCCCTAATTTTATATTTGTTTTTGCAGGTTCTCTAACTGAAATTCCCAGAACTTCTGAGGCTGATAAGTTTTGGTTGTTTATGTATAATAATGAGTAGCCAGAGGGATTTTCATTTGTTGCAATTGTTATTTGAGTATTATTTTCCAAATTACTAATAATTGAATAATATTGAGTTTCAGATTTGATTTCTTGTCCATTTATATGGGTAATTTTTTCAAGATTAGTAAGGCTTGCTTTTGAGTTATAAGATATACCTGCTTTTTCAGCAATTGACCCGGGAGTTATTCCATTAATAGACACTCCTGAATCTGAAAAAGAATAATTAATAGCAAAAAAACTAAATATTAAGAATAAAAATAGAATCCATGTTCTAGGTTGTTTTAAAATATCTAGTATTTTTAAAGTAATTTTGTCATTTAATTTATTTTCATGTGACATAATCAACATTAAGCCATAATGATTTATAAAGATATTGTTAGTTATATTTTAATGCAAAAAATAGAAACTATTAATTATTATAATGGCATAGCTGATGGTTATAGAGAATTATATCATGATGAACAAAAAAAGAAAATTGATTTAGTTGAAAAATATATTCAAACTGAAGGAAGAGTTATTGATTTGGGTTCAGGAGATGGAGTTTTAAATGATTATCTTAATAGTTGTGATGATTTTATTTTTGTTAGTTGTGATATTTGTTTGAATCTTCTTTTAAAAAATAATAATTTGTTGAAAGTTAATTGTGATATTCATAAGTTGCCTTTTAAGAATGAAAGTTTTAATTTTTTGTTTTCTTTTTCAGTTTTGCAAGATTTAACAGATGTAAGAGTTGCTTTATTAGAGATGAAGAGAATTCTTGTATGTGGGGGTAGAGGAATAGTGAGTTTTGTAAAATTTAGTAAAAAAAGAGAAGAAATTATAAGTATTCTTGAAAATTATTTTAATATAGAAGAAATAATTCAGGAAGAAAAAGATTTAATATTTATTTTTAATAATTAGTTTTAAAAAATGTTTTAAAATATTGAAATAATAATATAAATTATCTTTTTCTCATAAAAGCTTTTGTTTGGAGTAATGATACTACTTCATCAATATCTCTGTCCATTTTATTAAAGTGTTCAATAACATATAAATATACAACAAACATTAATAGTGTACCTACTATTAGAGCTATAGCTAATATTGTTTTGTCTATTATGTTAATGTAGTTGATGTACATAGCTATTGCTACTATTACTATAAACATTACCACAGTTTTTGTTAATATTAAACTGTATTTTTCCTTATTGAGTTTTGTTTTCTCAACAATCAAATTTATTACAGCTGAATCTAGCAAGGTGAATTCCTGTTTTTGCGAGATAGTGTTTTGATGTTTTTTTTCTGCTAACATAACTTAAACTTTATAAACAAGAATATATATGTTTCTTACTTTTTGAAAGTGATAAAAGAAATTAAAATGAAAATTGAATTTAATATTTTCTAGTTTATTTTAGCGATTTTAGATGTTGCTTCTCTTTATATATAAAAATGATAAAGTTTAAAAAGACATTAGGTTTGGAATTATTATTAAATTATTAATTGAATTTAGTTCAGTTAAATTATAGTAATAATATTTAATAATTTTAAATATAAAAAATGGTAAATGATGATTATGGAGCACAGCAGATAAAGGTATTAAAAGGCCTTGAGGCAGTTAGAAAAAGACCTGGAATGTATATAGGGGGGACAGGTATTGAAGGTCTTCATCATTTAGTTAAGGAACTAGTTGATAATTCTATTGATGAGGCTTTAGCAGGATATTGTGATAAAGTTACAATTACAATTCACAAGGATAATTCAGTAACTGTTACTGATAATGGTAGGGGAATTCCTGTTGATATTCATTCTCAGGGTAAATCTGCTGCTGAAATTATTTTTACAGTTCTTCATGCAGGAGGTAAGTTTGAAAAAGGTGCTTATAAAGTTTCAGGGGGACTTCATGGAGTTGGTTCATCTGTTGTTAATGCTTTATCTTCGAAGATGCATATTGAAGTTTTTAAGAATGGTAAGGAATATCATCTAGATTTTGAAAATCAAAAAGCCGTAAATGGCGGACTAAGAGAAATTGGTCCTACTAATCAAAAAGGTACAACTGTAAAGTTTTGGCCAGATGAGAAAATTTTTCCTTCCATTGTATTTGATTATAAGATTATGAAAAAAAGATATAGGGAGTTTGCTTTTTTGAATCCCCAAGTAACAATAGTCTTTACAGATGAAAGAAATAATATAGAGGAAGTTTTTCATTACGAAGGAGGGCTTAAGGAGTTTGTTAAATATATTTCTCAAGGAAATAAACAAACAATTGCAGATATTATAGGTATAAGTGGTGAAAGAGAAGATGTTGAAGTTGATATTGCACTTACATATACTGATTCATATACAGAAACATTGGAAGGTTTTGTAAATAATATTGCAACACCTGGTGGGGGTACTCATATTTCAGGTTTTAAACTTGGAATTACAAAAGCAATGAAAGATTATATTGCAAATAATGGAAAGCCGGCAGATAAGAAACTTAATCTTGGTGGAGATGATATAAGAGAAGGTATAACTGCAATAGTATCAGTAAGAGTCCCTGAACCTCAGTTTGAAGGACAGACAAAAGATAAACTAGGAAATCCTGAAGTTCAAAATATTGTAAGTACTGTTTTTTATGAGAAATTTTATTCTTATTTAGATGAGAATCCCAAATCTGCGCAAAGTATTATTGAAAAAGCAGCGCAAGCTCAAAAAGCTAGAGAAGCTGCTAAAAAAGCAAGGGATTTAGTTAGAAGAAAGAATGTTTTAGAGTTTTCTTCTCTTCCTGGAAAACTTGCAGATTGTTCTTCAAAAGACCCAAGTCTTTCAGAATTATTCATTGTGGAGGGAGATTCGGCAGGAGGTTCTGCTAAACAAGGAAGACTTAGAGAAACACAGGCAATTCTTCCTCTTAAAGGTAAAATTATTAATGTTGAGAAAGCAAGACTAGTAAAAATTCTTGAAAATGATGAAATTAAAACTTTAATTACGGCATTGGGTACTGGTTTTGGTGATAATTTTGATCCTGAAAAACTTAGATATCATAAAATTATTATTATGTGTGATGCTGATGTAGATGGTGCTCATATTGCTACTCTTTTACTAACATTGTTTTATAGACATTTTAAAGATTTAATTGTTAAAGGATATATATATATTGCAATGCCTCCATTGTATAAAATTAAACTTGGAAAGAAAGAAGTTTGGCTTCATACTGATAATGAACTTGATGCTTACAAAAAAGAAAATCCTGATCAGAAATTTGAAGTACAAAGATATAAAGGTCTTGGAGAAATGAATCCGGAGCAACTTTGGGAGACAACTCTTGATCCTGAGAATAGATATCTTAAAAAAGTTACAATTGATGAGGCAGTTGAGGCAGATATGGCTTTTTCAATGCTTATGGGAGATAAAGTTGAGCCTAGAAAGAATTTTATTGTTGAGAATGCTCAATTTGTGAAGGATATTGATATTTAAACATATTTTTTATTTTTTTGATTTTATGTTTCTAATTGTTTTTATTAGTTTACCATTTAATATTGATTACATTAATATATAAATCTTAAATATGAAAAGTATACTTATGATAGAAAAACATACTTTTGATGAAATATTATCAAAGTCATTTAGTTTGTATAAGAGTAATATTAAAGCAATAATGATAATAGCATTATTAATTTCATTATTGACATTGTTTTCTAATATAGGAACTTTTTATCTTGGTTTGGCATATGAAAATCAACTTAATTACTTGAGTAATGGTTTAGATGAAAATGGACTAGAATTTAATGATACTTTGTTAATCTTGATGAATAATATTTCTCAATTAAGTTCATATTTTATTTTAATATTTTTCATAATTGTAATTGTGTCTATACTTAGTTTAACTATTTCGGCAATCCTAATTTATTATTTTTATAATCATCTTAAGAATGGACAAGCTTCTCTTGCAAAGAGTTTTAATAAAATTAAAGAGAAGTTGTTTGTACTTATTATTACTAACTTTATTGTTGGATTGGCATTTTTTTTAATTTTTTTTATTGCATTTTCAATGTTATTTTTACTTTTTTTAAATAATTATAGTGATTCATCATCTGTATTATTTTTAGTTTTAGGTTCTGTTATTATAATTTTTCTTACTTTTATTTTATATTTTTATTGTATAATAAATTGGGCTTTTTATATGCATGCAATAGTTATTAGAAATTATCATTATTTTAATTCAATTTCTTATAGTATTAAACTAGTAAAGTATAATTTTTGGAGAACATTAGGATATCTAATTGTTGTTGGATTTATAATAGGGGGAGTAGTTTTTGCTATTACAATTGTTTCATTATTTTATTATATGTTTTTTGGTTTATTCATTCTGCAAGATAGTTTGGCAATGTTTTTTGTTCATTTTCCTGTAGAATTTATTATCAATGTTGTTGTTCTTTTTAGTTCAGTTTTTACTATTGTTTATTTTTATGGTCTTGAGAAAGAAAAAGGACTTGATAAATAATTTTTAAGGTATATATTCCCTTTAAAATTAAACTAAATATTAATAAATTGTTTTGATTATATTATTTTATGGTAGTTGGTGATTATAATGCAGTTTTTAGAAAAATTGAAAATCAAAGCAGTACGGTTAGACTTTTTACAGTTGATCTTGATTCAAATATGGAATTTAAAGCGGGACAATTTGCTAATTTATCATTTGAGTTGGATGGTCATAGTTATATTAAACCTTATTCAATTGCATCGAGTCCATATTTTAAGAATTCAATACAGTTTAGCATAAAACTTGTTGAGAATGGAAGGGCTACTCCAAAATTGTGGAATTTAACAGAAGGTGCAGAAGTTAGGATTAAAGGTCCTTTAGGTGTTTTTGGTGTTAGGGGTGAAAAAGAAAAGTTAGTATTTATAGGGACTGGGACTGGAGTTGCTCCTTTAAGGTCGATGATTCAAGATGAAATTTTCAATAAACAAACCCAGAAAGAGATATTACTTATCTTTGGTGTAAGACATGAAGAAGACATACTATTTAGAGAAGAATTTGAGAAATTAGAGGTTGAAAACCCAAATTTTAAATTTATTAAAATTGTATCTAGGCCTAATGATTCATGGCTTGGTAGAATTGGGCATGTGCAAGATAATTTTGATTTAATAGACCCATTAAATTCTGAATTTTATATTTGTGGTTTGCCTTTAATGTTTGAAGGAGCTAAACAGAAATTGCTTGAAATGGGTGTTGATGGGAAAAGTATTTTTCATGAAGTATTTAGATAATTTGTTGTGATTTTTTTTTAATTTTTAAATAAAATTTAAAATTTGTTATTTTATAATGAAAACATTTATTAAGGAGTAGATTTTTGTTTTTATAATAGAAAAATGGAATTGGTTTTGGAAAATCCGGTATTACTTAAAAAAAGCATGGAGATTATCTCAGATATTGTTTTAGAAGGGACTTTTGTTTTTAAACAGAACTATATGGAGCTTGTTGCTCTTAATTCAAATAATGTTGTGATGGTAATTTTTAGATTATTATCAACAAATTTTGTGAAATATGAGGTTGAAGAGGACCAAAAATTGACACTAAGTCTTGAACATTTTAGTAATGTGCTTAAGAGTTGTGAAGATAAGGCAAAATTGAGTTTGATATCAAATGATGGAAATAAACTAAAAGTTATTTCAGAGGGAAAAAATAAGAAGGAGTTTGAATTGTCTTTAATTGATTTTGCTGATGAGAATCTTCAGAAAGTTCCATCACTTACATTTCCAGTAAAGATTGTTTCTTCTGCCAATAATTTAACTAATGCTATCAATGATTTGAGTTTTTTAGAAGATGAAGGAGTTAGTTTTAAATTGAAAAAAAAACTATTTTCAATTGAAGGAAAAACAAATTCTATGGCTGGAAAGATTAATTTTGATGAGAATGTTGATGTAATGGTTGAAGATGAAAAAGAGTATGTTTGTAGGTATTCTATTGATTATCTAAAGAAATTTATCAAGTCAGAAAAGATTGTCAATACAGTTGAACTTAGTTTTTCAAATGATTATCCTTTAAAAATAGAGTATAAAATTGTTGACAAACTTCTTTTAGGTTTTATTTTAGCTCCAAGGGGAGAAGATTAAAATTTTATTTTTTTCAAATTAAATTGTTTATGATTAAAGCTCAGAATTTGGAATTGAGAATTAAAAATTGCATTAATGCAAAAAAATTTAATGATAAGCAAACACCAAAAGTTTTTGCATCTTCTTTAATGTCTAATATTTTTGCTACTTCTGTTTTAAGTGCGGGTTATTATTATAATATGGAATTATTTAGTAATCCTGTTTTAGAGGGGATAAAAGATTTTGCTATATATGGGTCTGTAAATTCATTTTCTTATTATGCAACATATTATTTACTTGCTAGAAAAGATTTTGATTCAGGTACTGAGTATTTTAGACATAAAATATTATTATTTACAGTTCATAATATTGTTAATAAAGCATCTTTAACTTATGCTAGTTCTAAACAATTGCTTGATTCTTTTACAGGATTGTCAGATTTTCAGACATCTGTTATTGCTGGAAGTTTATCGAGTGTTATATTTCCTTTACTTGAAGCATATTCTTGGGAGAAAAAAGATTTTGTTTTGAGAATTGTTAAAGAAGAGAAAAAAATGCATTTGGATTATTTGGAAGAAAAATTTCCCAATATGTTTGGTTTAATTGAAGATTTATATAATAGTGCTATTGTTAGTTCTAAATATAATATGTTGTATGTTTCTAATAAATTTGATGAAGTTATTAGAGATATTAAGTATGGAATTAATTTTAGTTTGGGAAATATGGCTAATTATGTAGAGAATTTGATAAATGATAATTTTAAAACAATGAATGATGGCAGAGATTTTTTATCAATTAACAGGCATATTTAAAAAACATTTAAAATATTATTAATTATGGTTTATGTAGATTTACATGCTCATCTGGATTTTGAGGTATTTGATAGGGATAGAAATGAGATTCTTAAAAAAATGAAAGATGAAAATATTATTGTTTTGACAAATACTTTAAATCCTAAAAATTACAATGATGCAAAGAAAATGTTTTCAATGCATAAAAATGTTCATGTTTGTCCTGGTCTTTATCCTCAGGATGCAGAAAAAATAAGTGATAAAGAATTTGATGATTATTTAAATTTAATTGAAAAAGAAAAAGATTTTATTAAAGCTATAGGAGAGGTTGGACTTGATAGGCATCATTCAAAAGACCTTGTTTTGTGGAAATTGCAAGAAAAAAGATTAAGAGCTATAATTGAACTTGCAATTAAGATTGATAAACCTGTTATACTTCATACAAGAAAAGCTGAGAAAGAGACTCTTGATATTATTGAAGAATATGTTGTTAAATATGGTTTTATAAAATTTAATCTTCATTGTTTTTCTGGAAAGAAAAAATTAATAAATAAAATTAAAGAATTAAAAATATATTGTTCAATACCTCTTATAGTGCTAAATACTGAAAGCTTTAGGATTTTGGTAAAAGAGATGCCAGTAAATAAGTTATTTGCTGAAACAGATTCACCATTTTTGAATCCTTCAAAAGAGAGGAATTCATCACTTAATATACCTATAATTTATAAGGAAATAGCTAAAATTAAAGGACTAAATGAATGTGAGATCGAACACATAATCTTTAGGAATTATCAGAAATTTACTATGTAGTAATTTTTTGATATGTTCCTTTTAGATATGTAAAATTAGTTAATATTTATAAAATAATGAAAAATGAATGTAGAAGTAATTACAATACCTGAAAAAACAGAGAGTATAGAGGAAAGTTTAAAGATAAAAAAACTTGTTGAGGATAGAAATCCTATTATTGCAAAAAGGTTCATGATGGAGCCTAGTAATATAAAGGTTAAATTATATCGTTCTAAAGGGCAATTAGTATCATCTCTTGACCCTAATGGTGAGTCTATGGGAGTATTTGGAGGTTATCCTGATGGTTCTGATTCTATTTTATTAATGCATCCTGAAAATGTAGCACCTATTTTTGGTGATAATCTTTCAAAAGAAATGTCTATTCTTGCTGATTATGCATTAACAAAATTTTATTTGTGTAAAAAATATTATCCTGATAGAACTCAGTTTAAATTATACTATAAATATGTATCAGAAGGACTTGCCCAAGTAAGTGCTGGGAATTTAAAAGAAGGGATAGTAAAATTTGATATAAAGACTTTTTTTGAAGGAAAGAGATATAAAAAAGACCAAGAATTAGTGATGGTGTTTTATATTATGCTTAAAAATTCAGGACTTGATTTTATTTATTCGCACCTTGATGAAATGATGGGGGAGTGTGATATTAAGAAGACTGTGTTTGCAATTTATAAGAAAACATTTTCAGATTTAGTTATGCAAGTACAAAGAGAGATTCTTGATGAAGAAAAGAAGTTGCAGAAAGTATTTAAACCTGGAAGAAGATAGATAAACAAAATCTTTTTAAACAAATTCAAATTTATATTAATATTCATGCGTCTATAGCTCAGTGGTAGAGCGGCGGTCTTGTAAACCGCAGGTCGAGGGTTCAAATCCCTCTAGGCGCTTATTTATTAATTTTACTTTCATATAAGTTCCAATAATCTTCTAATTTGGGTGTTAATAGATGTTCTAAATGTAGGATTCTATTTTCAGGTTTTTGTAATTTATATTTTGAATATAAATGATTTGCAATTGCATCTGCCTTATTAACTAATTGGTAAGTTGTATCTGCTCTAGGCTCTGCAATTATTTCAGGATTTCTTATTGGATGAATTAATCTTGAAATTTCTTCTTTTTCATTTTCATAAAGATTTCCATCAATTATAATTGTTTTTGGTTCATAATGTTTTATAAATTCTGTAATGGCTATAATTCTTTGAAACTCTTTTAATGTATAGTAGAATGTTTTATCAAATAAAATATGTTTAAAATTCGTTTGCATGTAATCTATGACTAAATCTTTATATTTTTCCTGCATAAATTTTGTCAATCTATCTGATTTTTCTTTTTTAGGACCATAGTCTTGTTTATTAAATTTATTTTCTATTGTTCTATATCTTAATTTAGGTATATTATGTTTTTTTACTATGTCTTTTCTCTCTCTAGAAAATGTTGCAACAAAAATTTCTGGAATTTGTCCATGATTTGATTCATCTATTCCTAAATATTTTCCCATATCATGATACTTATTAGTATTTTTATAAATATTTCTTAAATATGGCTTTGTCCAGAAATTAAAAATGGTGTCAAATAGATGAGAGCCATTTAATAAATTCATAGTAAAAAGACCCCGGGGATGTCCCAATGTGGGGATGTGCAGTGTAAGTGAAATCTCACTGCATCCAAGAATTCATAAAATGAATTGTTAAGAGTCTTTTTGAAAATAAAACTATGATAGCTCGAATAGACACCATTAAAAAAAGAATTTCTGGACAGAGTCTTAAATATTACTAATAATATGATTTAAATATTAATAATTATTATTATTTTTATGAATACTGAGAATAGAGATTATCATATTAGTATTATGTTAGATTTTAATACTCCTTCATATCTTAAATTAGAGTCTCTTTTTTATTTGATGAATGTTGCTGATGATGAGTCTATAAATTCCATATGCAAACTTCTTGAGAATGATAAATGTGAACTAGTAAGGCATGAGGCAGCTTTTGCTTTGGGAGAAATGGCTTCAGGTAATTCTATTGAAGTCTTGAAAAAAGCTTATGAAAATGATGTTTCTCTTGTTGTAAAACATGAATGTCTTATGTCACTAGGGACTATTGGAAGTATAAATGATATTGATTTTTTAAAGAAGAAAATTTTTGAAGAGAAATATGAGATTTCATGCAGTGCAAAAATTGCTTTGCAGAGGATATTACAGAAAGATGATTTTGAAAGTAATGTTAGGAAATATAAGACAAAATATATTGAAAAAATAAAGGATGTTAAAAATACTTTTCAGAATGATAGAATACAAATTTTGTTTCAGTTAATGAATATAGCTGATGATGATTCTATTCAAGCAATTTATTGGTCATTAAAGAATGATGTTTGCAGAATTGTTAGGCATGAGGCTGCTTTTGTTTTAGGAGAAATAGGGACTAAAAAAGCAGTTAAATATTTAATTGATGGTCTTAATAATGAAAAAACGGCAATTGTTTTACATGAAGGATTATTTGCTCTTGGGACAGCAGGGAATGAGGATGCTGTTGATTTTATTAGGAAGTATCTTGATGATAATAATTATGTTATATCTGAGTCTGCAAGAATTGCAATTGATAGAATTGAGAAACTTAAGAGGCCTTATAGTGGTAAAAAATATTTTGAAAATTTAGATTGATTTTAATTTTGAAGGGTCAAATTTAGGTTTTACTTTTAGCATTTTATCTATTAGGAATTTTTTTAGTTCTTCTGAACTTTCAAAATGTTTAAATTTTTTTAATTTGTTTTTGTTTTCTTCTATTAATTCAAGGCATTCTTCATTGAATATATCTTTTTTGCTAAAGTATAAAAGTATTTCTTTTTGAGTGTTTTGAGTCTTTTTTAGCAGTTTCAATTGCTGTTCTATTGAATATCCACAATTTTGAGTAAAATCTAACACAAATACTATTATGTTGGAATAATCAGTAATGACAATTTGAGCTCTTTCTTCAATATCATTATTTTTATCTCTTCCTAAAAGACCTGGAGTATCAATAAATTGTATAGATTTTACGCCTTTGTATTCTATGTATCCAAACATTAAACCTTTTGTTGTAAATGGGTAATTTTGTATTTCAACATCGCTTCCTGTTAATTTTTTTAGCAGTGTTGATTTACCTACATTTGGAAATCCACCAATTGATACTGTGAACATGTTTTCAAATTTTGGAAGTTGATTTAGGAATTTTGATGCTAAGTTTAGTTTTTCAAATACATCTTTGTTTTTTCTAAAGTATGAGTTTGCTTTTCCAATGTATTTTTTCATTAAAAATCCTATTGTTTCTTGGCTTCTGGATTTTTTTATTTTCCATTCTGTACTTTGAGTTAGTTCATCAATTGAGTTTGCTATCCATAATAATCTTGATAATGAATCGGTGATTTCACTTACTTTAGTTTCAGATGTATTGATTAATTTTATATAAATGTCATCAATATTTTTCATATTTGGAAATGATTTAATTATTTTTCTGATTCTTTTATTTGAATTGTCATTAATGAATCTTATTTTTTGAAGTTCAAGGTCTTTTCTTTTATCTAATCTAATATCATCTGGAAGTTTTTTTATAGTAGAACCTGATTTGGCAAATCTTTCTGAAATTTTTTCTCTTTCTTTTGTTGCATAATTATCAAGTTCTTTTATGACTTGGTCAAAATAAAAAGTTGCTTTTTCTATTTTAGGGATTTTAAACATAGTATAGTTAGTAATTACTTATTTATAAATAAGATGGATTAAACGATTATCAGATTAGAGTAGAAAATTATATAAATGATTATTCTTGTGATATTTTATGGCGGATTTTAGTGAAACACCTCTTATGGAAATTACTCTTAGAAGATATGAGTCTCCTCATAATCTAAAACAAAGAGATGTGCTAAAAAAAATCTGTCTGTCTCTTGGTCTTCTTCAACCAGGTGATTCAAGAGATGTGATTGTTGATATATTGCTAGTTCTTGAGAATTCTAAATCATTAAAAAGAGAGCTTTCGTCTTATGAAATTAAAAATAAATTACTTGAAATAAGAAAAGAGCATAATTTGTCTTTGAATGGGACAGCTGATTCTAACATTAGAAGACAGTTAAAGAGATTAAGAGATGTTTTTTTAGTTGAGAAAGTAAGGAATAATTACAGAATTACAGAATATATGTCTCTTGATATGATTTTTGAGAATAAAATAAAAAAAATAATATTAGATTCAGTACTAGCAAGGAATGAAGAATATTTTAAATATTATAATCAGTATGAAAAACAAGAAGGTGAAAAAAATGATTAAAAAATTTATGATTATATTAATTATGGCGACTTTACTTTTATTTTCCGGATGTTCAATGTTTTCAGGTTCCGGAAGTGGATTTGGAGGAGGTGATAATGGTGGTAGTTCAGGAAAAAGTGGGATTGAGTTAGTTGTAGCACAAAATAATATTGAGCCGCAAAAAGGACAAAGTTTTGATTTGTTTTTTAATATTGAGAATTATCAAAGACATGAAGTAAATGATTTAATAATTAAACCAACAGGTTTTGAAAGAGATTATGTTTCAGGAATGTCAGATACATATAATGTGAATATACCTGCTGCTAGTGAAAGAGTTCCAGGAAGAAGTAATTTATTAATGGAAAGTATTACATTAGACAATTTTGTTAATCAGTATAATTGGGATCCAATTTTTAGGTATTGTTATAGTGCAAAAACATTTTATAGGGAAGAAGTATGTGTTCCTAATAGGCAAAACCAATGTGATTTGGATGTTTCTGGAGTTATGTTTCAAAATGGACCATTAAAAGTTACTCTTGATTCATTTAAAATTGGTGATCAAATTACAATTACTTTTGATATAAATGATAAACTTGGAGGTAATATTGTAAATGATTGTTTTCAGGAAGCATATCTAAATGATTATGGAAATGAGTTTACAATTTCTGAAATTAAATTGGGAGAGACTTCTGGAAGTTGTAGAGCAAATTCAGGTGATAAGTTTGCAATTAATGATGGTTCAGCAGAGATAATTTGTGATTTTTCAAAAACTGATAATGATGAAGAGTTTATATCACAGATTTATATGGAACTTGATTATAAATATCAACAAGAGAAACAATTAAAAATAAAAGTTGAAGATTTGGAGTCTAATACTTAAAATATATTTTACTACTTGTTTTTTATTCTAAAAGTTTTTAAAGTAGTTTTTCATTTATTATTTATGAATTTAAGATATCTTTTTGTTTTTGCAATGTTTTTTGTGTATTTTGTTAGTTTTGGATTTGGTGCTATTGAGTCTGTTGAGTATTATAAACAAAAATATGGTCTTTCTGATGAATTTATTCAAGGAGTTCAAGATATTGCAAATAAATATGGAGTAAGAGCAGATGCTTTACTTGATATTATTGAATTTGAAACTGATTCTTCATTTTCTCCAAGTAAGTTAAATTATGCAGATGGAAATGCAATAGGACTTATTCAATTTAGAAAATCTACATTGACAGATATTAATAAAAATTATGGTACTAATTATAATTTTAATTCTTTAGGTAAAATGTCAAGGGAAGACCAATTAGAAGTTGTAGATAAATATTTTGACATGTGGGAAAATAAATATGGAAAAGATATGAAATCTGATATAGATCTTGCCATGCTTGTTTTTCAACCTGCTAAAATAGGAAGAGACCCTAGTACAGTATTATTTTCTGAAGGGTCTAATGCATATAAAATTAATAAAGGAGTAGATTTGAATGGCGATGGTCAAATAACTGTTGGGGAATATGCAAATGCGGCATATACAAAAGGAGATTCAAAAAACAAGAAAGATGCAAATTTTGCTTTAATTTTAATGGACCATGAAATGGCATATAGTGGTATTGATTATAGAACTGCAAGTACGGCATGTGATGGAATAGCAGATACAGGGCTTCAAATAGGCTGTATTGGAGATGATTTTAATAATATTGTAGATAAAAGTATAGATGAAGGAAATTATGAATATTTATTAAAAATTCAAAAGGAATATAAATCTAAAGGGGATTTAACTGCTGAATCATATTTAAGAGCAGTTGATAAAATATCAGAGTTAAATGATGAGATAGAACAACTTGAGGCAAGTGGTTCTACAAGTGATGAGTTAAAAGAATTAAGAAAACAAAGGGATGGTTTAATGCAGTTTGTTTCTAATATTGATGATACAGTTGAGTTAATTTTTGCAGCTGCAAATGATGAACAAAGAGAAGATATTGCAACTGCTCTTTCAGGAACATGTAATCCTTCAATTTGGAATGCTTGGTGTGTTTTTAAGAAGAAAGTTGATTTAAGAGATGAAGTTACAAATAGAGTTAATGATGCAGTAAAAGATGCAACAAATAAATGTAAAGCTGATAGTGATTGTTCTGCTGGGGAGTATAATAAGTTGCTAAATGCTGAACTTGAGAAATTAATAGCAATACAGTGTTCTGCTGAGGATTTAGAATGTCAGGAGTTAAAAGAACTTCTTGAAGAGCAGATAGAATTAAATTCTGCTGTTGATACTAATTATGGATTTGATATTATTTCTGCTATTGTGAGGCCTGATAAGGCGTCTATTGATGCTGCAAAGTTTTTTGGTTTTGAGGCAGATTATTCTAATATTCCAGCATTTTTAAGAGAATCTATTCCTTCTTATCTTTGCATGTCAAAAATTGAGGGGTATGTTGATAAGGAGATAAATACTGCTGGTGGTGTTACTAAATACGGATGTGATTCTCAATTTGAGCAGGAATTTGACTATTCTGTGAGTCCACCTGCTTTAAAGTCTGATGGCAGTCCAAATTGTATTGCAGTACTTGGGGATATCAGGGCTCAGAAGACTCAATTAACTCCGAACGGAAAAGTTGATATAACTTATTCTGCTTATATTAAAGCCCCCGGGTTTAAGGTTAATTATCTTGTTGCAGTAACTTATATACAAGGTGGAGATAAGAAGAAGGTTGCTCTTACTGAATTAAATGAGTTATCTAATAAATCAAGTGATAAAATATACGACCATGCAACTATACCAATAAATCAAACTGAAGGAGAGCTTGATGAAGGGTCTTTTGTAATTGGACTTTTGGCTGTTGATGAGAGTAATAATCCTTATCTTACACTTACAGCTCCTGTTGTTACTATTAGTTCTGGGGATTCATATTATGATAATACAGCAGGGTATAGCAATTCTGGCGGAAATAGTGCTGCAAGTTCAAATGAAAATCAAATAACAACAAATGATATGCTTGATTTGATTTGATCTTACTATTTTTATTTGGAAAATATGAAGATTTATAAATGAATTTGGGTATTATTAAAATATGGATGGCAGGTTGATAATAGGTCTTGTTGAAACTGTTACACTTGAAAATAATGTTAAGTACAAAGCAAAAATCGATACTGGTGCTGATTCTAGCTCAATAGATTATGATTACTTCAATCTATGGGAGATAAGAAAATTGTGTCTCATAAATTTATTCGTTCCGCATTGGGAAGGCATAAAAGGCCACTTGTTGAATTAGAAATAGTGTTTCAGGGTATTAAATTTAAAGAAATGTTTTCAATTTCAAATAGGTCTAATTTAAAGTATAAAATATTAATAGGAAAAGATATATTAAGAAAGGAGGGGTTTTTAATAGATCCGCAAAAATAAAATGGTATTAAAATTTGGTTTAATTAGTCTTGGTAGTGTTTCTTCGAGAATGATTTTGCAAGAAGCAGAGAAATTGTTTGATGAAGCTAATCTTATAGATATTAGAAAGATTGAAATAAAGATGGATAAAACGACAACTGTTCTTTATGATGGAGAGCCTCTTAAAGATTATGATTGTATTTTAATGAGGGGTAGTTATAAGTATTCATCAATATTATATGGTCTTAGTCAGATTTATAAGGATAGTTGTTATTTGCCAATTGATTCTAATGCTCATATAATAGCACATAATAAATTTATGACACATTTATATTTTTCTTCTGAGAAAATTTTGAAAATGCCAGGAACTTATTTTGCAGCAAAAATTTCAGAGACAAAAGCTTTCTTGAAAACTCTTAATTATCCTATAATATTAAAGTTTCCTTCGGGTACTCATGGTAAGGGAGTGATTTTTGCTGAAAGTTCTATGTCAGCAAATTCTATGATTGATGCACTTGATATTTTTAAACAACCAGTTATTATTCAGGATTATATTGATATTAAAAGTGATATAAGAATTATTGTTGCCGGTTCTAAAATTGTTGGGTCTATGAGAAGAAAAGCAGCAAGTGATGAAATTAGGGCTAATGCACATCAGGGGGGAGATGCTGAACCATATATTGTAACTACTGAAATTAAAAAAATGAGTCTTGAGGCTGCAAGGAAAATTAAGGCTGATGTTTGTGCTATAGATATTATTGAGAGTGATTACGGACCACTTATTTTAGAGGTTAATACTTCGCCAGGGTTGCAGAAAATTTCAGAAGTCACTAAAAAAAATATAGCAAAAGAAATAGCTCAGAGTCTTTATGATGAAACTATAAAATTAAAGGAGAGCAAGGATAAAGTAAAAACAAGGGATGTTATGAGCGGACTTGGTGTTGAAGAGATTGGTTCAAGAGATTTTGAGACAGAACTTATTGTTAAGAATAATAAGATTGTTATGCCTGAGTTTGCATATAAAATGTCCAAGTTTAAAGAAGGTGAGGATGTGACTTATAGAGTTTCTGATAATAAAATTGAAATTATAAGGAATTCTTCTGATGATGATTTTTAATTAATTTGGTTTTTTTACCATGTTTTAGTATTTGATATATAAATACTTTTAGAATTTGATACTACTATATAATATAATTAATCTTTATAAGTATTCATATTTATTTTAGATTATGAGTTTGAGAAAGAATTTTGACTTATTATTTAAAAAATTTATTGTAAAGTATATCACTTATAATTCTAGTATTTTAAGTATTAACTTTAATATTTCGACATATAAATTATTTTTTTCAAAAAAAGCTATAGGCCCAATTGTTGCTATTGGTTTATTA
>CAYLKB010000011.1:0-21908 GCA_964384165.1 uncultured Methanosarcinales archaeon | reverse complement strand
TTTTTATTAAGAATTCAGTATATTGATAAAAATTATATTCAGTCGGATGAAGCCATTTTTAAGTTACATTTATAAATATTGCAGTATTATAATAATATAAGTTTGAGAAAGATACAATCTTTTTATTTGACATATCTTAGTAATTTGTATAAAAATCTGGCAATATACGGGTTTTAGAACAGGCCAATTTAAAGAGTTGTATTCTTTCATTAGAAATAAAAATGAAAGAAGTTGAAGTCAAGATACGTAATGTTGATAAAGGAGATATAATCCAAAAGATAGAAGAACTTGGTGCAAATAAAATCTTTACTGGTTGGGTAATTGATTTTCGTTTTGACACTCCTGATAGAGATTTATCTAGGGAAGGGAAAGCACTTAGAATAAGACAAAAAGGAAAATATATATATTTAAATCTTAAGGGTAAAAAGAAATCAATAGAAAATATTACTGGCCGGGATGAGATTGGTGTTAAAATAAGTAATTTTAGAATTATGCAAAAAATACTTAATGAATTAGGATTCATTAAAATTTTTGAATTAAAGAAATACCGAACTGAATATAGGATGGAAGATATGACTTTTGATATTGATGAATATGTTGGTTTATCACCTATACTTGAAATAGAGAGTGATTCATATGAAAGAGTTGAAGATTACATTCATAAATTAGGTATTGAAGACAAAGATATTGGTAGAGTATACATAAGAGAAATACTTGCTGCAAAAAAGAAATATGATTTTAACAAAAAGAATTCATACAAAAAGGCTAATACAAAGAGTTTTACTATAGAACTTAATGAAGAAGCTGATTAGTTTTATTATCTTTTTATATAGGTTTATATTTAATAGGGACTCTGTCCAGAAATAAAAAATTATTGTGCTCCGCAGAAGTTCTTAACTTCTAAGAACACATCTCTTAGAACTCTTTTATAAATAAGATAAACTTTAAATATAATAAAATCTATATTTATTATAGTTTTTTTATCGGGTAGACTTATATTGTTTTACAACTATATAATCTTTTTTCAACTCTGAACAAGGACTAAGCCACAAACATCTCTTGGTGCTTAGTTCATATTAAGAACTAGCACAATGTGAAACGTGGTAAAGGGACCCTATCCAATATATAAAGCTTGAATCTTATGTGTTCTCAGAGGGTGCCCTTGTCCTATAACAGGTTTGGTTAGTTTCCTTCGGGAATTTAACCCAATAAGAACCAATATTCTTTAAGCAAGATTGTATTTTTCTTGCTTAGATAACATATGCCAAACTATTGTTGCCATATGTCTTGCTATAACACGCCTTGCTGTAGGATATCCTTTTTTTTCACAATATTTATTTAATCGTTTTTCAAATTTTATATCATGCATTGCAGCACCACCAGATGCCTCAATAAATGCATATTTTAAGAATCTGTTTGAAAATATATTTCGCACAGTTCTTTCTGTCTCTCCAGTTTGATGTATTCCTGGACATAGCCCCGAATACATTACTAGATTCTTCACAGTTTTGAATCTTGATATTATTCCAATTTCTGAGTAAATTACTAAATCTAAATATTCTGCAATTCCTGGAATTGTCATCAGCAATTTACATGATTTGATTTTTTTAGATTCTTTGATTACTTGATTATGAATCTCCTTTTCTTGCTTATTTAGTTGTTCTAAAAGAACAACTAGACTAGTTATACTTGGTTGTTTTAGCAGTCTTAACCAAGCATAACCTTTTCTATTCCAAATAGCTGGATTGTATTTTATTCCTTGTTTGAAGTCTTAGAGACATAAGGATTATATATAAATTAATTCACCTTTAATTTTATTTTTATATATAATCCTTATGTCTCTAAGACTTTTAAGATGATGACATAAATCCCTCAATCTTAATATATTGTCTGAAGGTATATATAACTCATGAAGATAATTTGTTCTGGCAAGATTTGCAAGAACTTTAGCATCATTATGGTCAGTTTTTTTTTGACCAACTATTTTTTTAGTTTGATAACCTTCGCAGAGTTTCACATAAAACCCTAGCTCTTTTATAATTTTATATGCAAATCTCCACATACCACAATTCTCAATGACAACAACACAAGTTGTATTGTCAATTCCTGATAAGAATTGCATTAATGCCTCTTTTGTTGATGAAAAAGAGCCATTTCTAAGTTCGCCTCCTTTCTTATCCAAAAGACAAGCCACATATTTTTCTTTGTGTATATCAAGTCCACAATAAGTTTCAAATTCCATTTTAACACCTCTAAGGAATAATTTATATGGATTTTACTATACTTGCTTTTTTAGAATTCTATTTGAGTAGTGAGTACTTCAGGAGTTCTACTCTCACCAATATAGCTGAGCGAGCAGAGCTAAGTGGAGAGGACATAAAAGGAAAAACTTTTGTGGACGACTATATGTCAAATATCTATGAGCTATCAAATAAATTCATATTATAAAGACCAAGAGATGTGTTGTACTAGCAAAGTCTTACGTTGTGACCAAGAATATTATGAAGTAAAATATTTGAGAGTAATTAATAAATGAAATTCATAATTGCTCGAAACGACTTATTATTAAAAGAATTTATATCCGGAGCCTTACTAGATATAGTTTTAAAAATAATAAAAAGTTGTTTTCTGCAAAAGTTCTTTAAGTAGTAACATATTTTTATTCTCATAGGAGCACTTCAAGCTATTATTTAAAGAGTAATATATCTTTATACACTAAACCATGCTCTCAAAGAGATACTCTGTATTTAGGATGCTATGAACATCTGCAAACAATATTATCTAAAATTCTTGAATTGATTAACTCTTAAAAATTATCACATTTGAAAATAAAAGTGAGGCTGCAAGGATTTGAACCCTGATCTACCGGTTTGGAGCCGGCCGTTCTGCCAGATTATACTACAGCCCCTTTAAGAATAATGAGATTAATTTGAGTTTAATTATAAAGTTTTTCATTTAGTGTATATGACAAAAATTTTTAAAATGAATTTGAGGAGGAATAATTATGGCTAAAAGAGAAAATATTATTCCACTTTCTCCTCTTGGAAATATTATCAAAGAAGTTTCTGGAAAAAGAGTTTCACTCTCGGCAAAAGTGGCTGCAGAAGAAATTTTAGATAATCTTGCAACTAAAATAGTTAAAAAGGCAATCTTGATTGCTGAACATTCTAATAGAAAAACTATTAGGGGAAAAGATATTAAACTGGCTTACAATCAAATACGTGGGGGCATATGAGGATGACAAGACTTCCACTATATGCAATAGAGAAATTGATGAAGGAAAAAGGAGCTTTAAGAGTATCTGATGATGCTAAAAAAGAAATGATAATAATTCTTGAAGAATATCTTGAATCACTTGCCTTAAAAGCTTCTAAGATAAGTTCTCATTCAGGTAGAAAAACAATCAATGGTGGCGACTTGAAAATAGCAGAACAATAATATGTTGTTTTTTATTATATGAATTCATAACTTGGAGAAGGCAACAAAAGTTTATAAAAGTAAACTTAGTATTTATAGTAAAGTTTAAAAAGATTTCTGTAAGTTTAGAAAGATAAAAATCAACAATGGTAAGCGATAACATAAAAAAATGTCCTGAATGTGGTAGCACAAATTTGTATAATAACAAGGATAAAGGAGAAATTACATGCAGACAATGTGGTCTGGTAATTGATAGTAAAAATATCTCATTAGGGAAAGAATGGAGAGACTTTGAGGAAAGTGAAGATTCCGAAATGAGGAGAAGTGGTGCTCCAACTTCATATACAAAATATGATCTTGGAATGGGAACTGCAATAGGTTCTGAGAGTGATACTTTTTCTTTGGACAAAAAGCAAAGATACAAACTGCAAAGATTAAAAAGATGGCAGAAAAGACTCTCAACAGTTATGGAAAAAAACCTTAAAATCGCTCTTGGTGAGTTAAGGAGACTTTCATCATTTTTGAATCTTCCAACATCTATTGAGGAAGAAGCAGGTAAAATCTACACGGAGGCAGTTCAGAAAAATCTTGTCAGAGGAAGAAGTATTGAGAGTGTTGTTGCGGGAGTTGTTTATGCTGCATGCAGAAGACAGAATATTCCAAGAACCTTAGATGAAATTGCAGAGGCCTCAGGAATTGATAAGAAAGAAATAGGAAGGAGTTATAGATACATTACAAGAGAACTTAGAATAAAAATTTTACCTTCAAATCCTGTTGATTACATATCAAGGTTTGCATCGGTCTTAGGTTATGGAGCTAAAACACAATCAAGGGGAATAGAAATTTTGTCTCAAGCATTATCTTTGGAACTTACCTCAGGAAGAGGCCCGATTGGAATTGCAGCAGCTGCACTATATATCGCAGGACTTCTTGAAGGTGAAAGAAGAACGCAAAGAGATATTTCAGATGTTTCAGGTGTAACCGAAGTAACAATTAGAAACAGATATAAGGAAATAATAACAAAATTAAATTTGGAAGATGAGATTAAGAAAATAAAGGCTAAAAATAAAGAGAGGGAAGAAGATGAAGAGCAAGACTAGATTTTTTAGCTCATTGATATTTTTATTGACATTTTTATTAACAATTACTGTTGTTAACTCTGTAAATATTTACAATAAACAAGGAGACTTCTCTATTGAAACACAAGACCTTAACGACAAAGTATACAATGATAATATTTATTCAAATCTAACTTTCACTATTAATAATCAATTAAATTCAGTTCAAACATTTTTTTTAGATTCTCCAAGAATAAGTGGTTGGAATGTTTTTATTGATAAAAATAATTTTTCATTAAAACCTGGCGAATCATCTAAGATAACAATAAGTTATATAGCAAATAGTAATTTTGATTATTTAACTAATGTTGTAAGTCCAGATGTAATAGAAATCTCTCAAAATGAAGAATATATAGGATATTTTGAATTTCCTGTTTTAATTCAAGGAAAAAACCAAAATGTTTCAATGAAATTTAGCATAAGTATTGACAAAAGAGAAAAACCTCAAGAAAGTTTCAGCATTAAAATGCCAACTGAAAAATTATCGCCAATTAGCCCTTTAAAATACACAATTACTGCAGAAAATCTAAATAGTATTTCTACAGCTGAAATAATTGTTAAAATAGATGATAAAGAACTATCTAGATTTAATGAAAATTTCAGTCCATCGAATAGTTATAAAATTTATAGTTTGAATATACCAAACACTTTGAGTCCTAACATGTACACTGCTGAAATAATTGTAAGATTAAGTGAAGAAAATTCCAATTCTGCAAAAGAGTGGTTTGAAAGAAAAACAATTAATGTAGTTGAATACAAAAAGCTAGAAGTTGATACTCAAGAAAAAACAAATTTTTACATGCAGAGATATGATATTATAATTTCTAATAATGGAAATACAATGCAGGAATATACTACAGAAATTGAGCTTAGTTTTATTTCAAGATTACTATTTGGGTCGAATAATGATTATGTTAAAGATGGAAATAAATATAGTTTTTCTGAAGAGTTAAATATTAATGAAACAAAGAGAATATCTTATTTTATAAATTATATACCAATTTATATATTGCTTGTAATTGCAGTTATTATTTTAACTTACTTTTACATAAGGAAAACATCAAATCCTCTTGATGTTGAGACAAAAATATATGATGTAAGAAAAGTAGAACATGAAGGTGTTAAAAGCATGAAAATCAGTATTGGGGTTGAAAATATCAAGGCCGAAAAAATTGATAACATGAGAATAATCTTCAGAATGCCTGTATATCTTAATATCAAAGATAATTCATTTACATTAACTGAACCAAATCATGTACTAAAAGGTAAAACTCAATATAAATTGACATGGGAATTTAAGAACTTTGAAATGGAAGATTCAAGAATTGTCGGGTTTACATTGGTTAATTCTAAAGGAGTACTGGGAGATATAAGATTACCAAATCTTGAAGTTGAAGTTAAGGTTGCAGGTAAAATTAGAAGGTATTATCAGAGCTTTAAAATAATCCGAGGATGAAACCTTTACATTTTTATAAGAAAGGGGTAGCATTACCTCTTAGAAAAGTTGTTGTGTTATTAATAATTATTCTTGTTGTTCTTCTTGTTCCTTTAAACTTTAAATTATTTGATTTTACTAATCAGAAATGGCTTCAGTTCAATGATAAAAAATGCGAACTTGGAATGCCACTTGAATCTTGTGGAATTATTAATTGTAATGAATTTGATTGTACAGGAGGCCAGCAAGACGAGTTTGTATCATATATAAATGAATTAAGAGAAAAATGTGAGGCTGGAGATCAAGATGCTTGTGGTGAAGTTGAGAAACTAGGTGCTGGTAATGGAAATCAAGCTGAGTTTACAGGAAATGGAAATGATTTTTATGAGTATTTAATTGAAAATAAAGATAAATTTAGTTCAAATATTCAAGCAACTATTGATAATATGGAAAGAAACCATATTGAACTTGTTTATTCTGAGAGTGTAAGTAAAGGCATAGACCCTTTTATTTCATTTGCTGTAATAGTTCAGGAATCACTTGGGAAAGCTGATGCAGTAAGTTCTGCAGGTGCTGTTGGTCTTATGCAATTAATGCCGAAAACTGCTGAGGAAGTAGGTGTGCCATCAAATTTGAGGACTAACCCAATTATGAACATTCAGGGAGGAACTTCTTATCTTAAATTGGTTCAAAGTTATGTGGGTTCAACTGAGCCTAGATTATATCTTGCAGCTTATAATGGAGGTGCTGGAAATATTAAAGGAAAACCAGAATCATCATGGCCATCTGAGAGTCAGGATTATTACAAAAAAGTTCTAGGATATAGAGATGAAATGAAAAAATATATCCAAAGTAATTCAATTGAAAATGCAGACCCAGTAGAATATTTAAAAGATGCTCAATTAACAATTACAAGTTGTATATATAGAAATGAAAATATTAATGACTATCATGGTGCAACTGATTTTGTTTTAACAAAAGGTGGCAGTAAAGCAACAATACTTCATTCATTAGTTAATGGCCAAGTATATCATACAGGATATGAGGATGGTTATGGAAATAATGTTAGAATTAGAGGAAATGATAATATATACTACATTTATGCTCACTTGGCAAGTATTAGTGTATCACAAGGCCAAACAGTATCAATTGGAACTCCAATAGGTATTCAAGGAGGTTCTGGAGGTGCTTACGCTATACATGGACATTTTGGTACAACATCTCGAGAAGATGACAATACTCCTAATGCAGGAGAATTTACTAAAAATAAAGCAGCTGGAGAATATAATGCTGATTATGTTGTATCATTATATAAACAATTAGGTGTTGGTAAAATTACGATTCAAGGAAGTTGTTACAATAATAATAAGATTGCAACAGCAAATAATTTGAAAAATTTAGTTGGATAATAAATAAAAAAATAATTATTGCTCTTAAAATATTTCTAGCCTTGAGACCACTGAGTTTCAAATGTCTCACCATTTACAGTTGTCACTTGATAACCATTTCCTTTCTCGTCAAAGTAATAATCCATATTACCTTGACTTCCTTGTGTATCAAAGTCGTATCTTACATGACAATATCCTTCATATTTGCCGGAATTTACAATACCTACTATTTTCATTTGAGTATTTCCCTGCGAGCCTGAGGATTTCCAATATGAACCTTCTTCACACCAATCATTGGAGTTCTTTGAATTATATTCGATTACCTGCTCGCCATCACCTGAGTTGATTGTTACTTTCTGTTTGTTATCTTGATTGTTTACATCTGAGGCTATAATATTACCTGATGTGTCTGTATTGTCTGTAGTACAACTTGCTAATATTGTCATAGTTGCAATTATTAAAATTATTATCACTCTTTTCATTTTTCTCAAATTCTTGATTGGATTATTTATATGGATTTCCAGGTTTATAAAAGTGATGATTTTTATTGAAGAATAAATATTGGCCTTAGGTGAGTATTCAATCACTTGAAAATCACAGCATACTCAATAATCTCTCTACGAGTGATTCTTGGTCGCTGTTCTTTATTTAACAATAAAATCACAGCATACTCAACAATTTCAAAAAGAAATTCTTGGTCGCAGTGATTATTCAATCACTTGAAAATCACAGCATACTCAATAATCTCTCTACGAGTGATTCTTGGTCGCTGTTCTTTATTTAACAATAAAATCACAGCATACTCAACAATTTCAAAAAGAAATTCTTGGTCGCAGTGATTATTCAATCACTTGAAAATCACAGCATACTCTAAATTTTCTTGGGGAGTATTGGCCAACTTTTCTTGTTTGAAGTATTTGTATTTTTTTGCCGTGCTTTTTTGCTGCTTCTTTTACTGCATTTTCTGATTGTTGTGGATAGTCGTTTTCATGGACAAAATCATACATGTGAACTATTGCATTTTTGTCAGCCGTTTTGAAGGCGCAGTCAAGAAATAGTTCGGCATCTTTTGGTAAGGGCATAAAAATCTCGTCATATTTCTCAATGTTTTCAAGTGTTTTGTTTTCTAATATATTTAGAAGATAGTTTTTTGATAAATCATTATTAAATATGAAGTTTTGATTGTTAATTGTACAAATAAAATTGAATTTGCTTGAAATTAAGATATATATGTTTTTTAGTTTTTCTTTGTTGATTTTCTCATCAAGGTTTAGGTGAATTGTTTTTATATCTGATTGATTTAAAAAATCAATTATGTCTTTTGGGTTTTGTTCAAATAATTTGTTGTGATAGTTCTCAATTTTTTCTGTTGATGGTTCTAGTTTAAAGTTAGCTATTTCTTTTCTAACATCTCCATTGTAGAATTGATAAGTTAAATTGTTTAAAAGTTCAGTTAATACTTTTTCGTAAATTGGCATGTCGTTCTCTTTGAGAAACTTTAAAAGCATTTGATATGTATCTGCTCTTTTAATGAGGTTTCTGTTTAAATTCAAGCTCTCAAGTGCGTATTTATGTCCTTCAGGATTGATTTCAATTGAAGTTATTCTTGAAAGGCTTGGCTGGTTTCTCATTGCAACAAATGTATATGGGCCAGCTCCTGAGAACATAACCAATATTCTTGAATTTTCTTTTATGTTTTTCATAAGTTCTGATCTTTCTGTTGAAAGTCTTGCTGAGAAGTAAACTGTTTCGGGATTTATTTTTAGTCTTATTTGGTTTTCTAGATATATTGTTTCTTTTTTGTTTTCACCGGTGACATATTCTAAGTTTTGAGTTCTAAATTCGCCATGATGAACCCCAGATTTTTTTAGTACTGTTTTAATTGATTTATTTGTTTTTAGAAGAGCTTCTCCTATTTGCTTTTCATATTTAAGTAAATCGTCGATGAGTTCAATAATTGCAATATCACCAACAATCTCATAACTTCTGTTAACATTTTTTATTAGTTCTTCAGGAATAGAGCCTTCCAAAAAATCTTTAAGTGATGTCTTTTTCATACTATAAATAGAATTAGTATTTTATTATAAGGATTGCGGGAGTGAATAATTATAGATAGAGTGAATAATTATAGATATCTTGTTTTTATAATATTAATATCTTCACTATCTAATTTTTTTCCCGCACCCAATTTTCCAAGAATGCTTGGGTCGTAGATTCTTAACAAGTCAGCAAAACTTGTTACTTGTCTTTCCAAGTCTGTTCCTGTATATGTCATAAACATATCTTTAACATTATCAGTACCTAATCTTACTTGAATCCCTTTTGCAAGCATTTCTAGTCCAGGGCCAATACTATTTGATGTAGGACTTAATAAATGTCTTGGTTGTCTCATTGATTTAGCAGCATCGGGACATATATGTACGCCAATATTGTTTCTATATAAACCATCTATGACTTCTTGTCTTTTTTCATCACTATATCTACTAGGAGATATTACATGTACTGCCCATATAAAAGGTTCTTCTTTTCCTTTGTTCTTTAAATCCTCAGCAAATTCGTGATATTCTATTGAATTTATTAATGTTAATGTTCCTTTTTCATTAGGGTTATTTTGCTGGTCTACATGAAAATGAGCAGGTTTATCTAATTCTAATGCTAATTTTAAAACTCTTCTAAAATGTTCTTTAAATCCAATATGGCCATAACCTATTCTATAATATTCATAATCATCCCTTTCAGGAAGTGTTCCTATAAAATCAGCCATTTTTGCTGCCTCAGTAAATATCTCCCAATTCTTGGGTTCAGTATCTTTAAATCCTAAGATTGGGTAGGCTCCCAATCTAAAATCAATTTTATCTTCATAATCTTTCTTAACTTTTAGTGCAGCATTAATTGCTGCTAGACCATCATTAGGGATAAAAGGTGATACATCAATAAAACTATCAACTCTTACTAAACCTTCTTTAATAGAATCATCTAAAAACCTTCTTAATCTTTGTTCAACATTTTCTTGAGAGTAATGTTCTTGGTGTAGTCTTGAAGTTAAACCTTGCTTTTCAATCATGGTGAGGCCATCAGCCTTTACAAGACTATGAGTATAAGCTCTGTCTGCGTGAGCATGGAAATTTTTTAATCCTCCATGTTTTTTTATTTTTTCTCTGAGTGTATCTATTGGGTCAATATATATTTCTCCATTCTGTTCAGCCATTCTATTCATTACTCTTCCGAGACATTTATATATTTTGCGATTTTACAATCAATCTAAATCAAAATCATCTTTGATGTTTCGTATTGCGTTAGGGTCTTCTCCTCCGTGCCATGTTATCCTTGGTTTTACCTGCATAGTATGAAGCCTTTCGTTTTTATCGTCCATAATTATGGCGCACCCTTTTACTCTTGGCATTGAATTGAATAAGTTTTTAGAACCTTTTGAGTCGTAGCTTAAAAAAATTTTATCAAGTGCTTCAAGGTCAAAACTTGCAGTAATTCTATGCGAGAGTACTATATCACTTTGAGTTATTGCATCTGTGTGGATTTTTCCTGGTTGCTGAGTTGCAAGTATTAAAGAAACACCTGGCTGTCTTCCTTCTCTAAGAATTGTAATTAACGCTTGAGAAGAAGGGACTATTTCATCTCTTGGTAAGAATTCATGAGCCTCATCTACAATCAGCCATGGCATTGGCATATCATCTTTTATGTCTTTTTGTTTTACAAGCTGAGTTGTGTTTACTATGTCAAAGAGCTCTTCTTTTTTTCTTGTCATCATTCTTTCAATAAAGATTTTCTTAGATAGTATTCCAAGTACAAGAGCTTTTACTTCCCATCCACCAGGTAGAGCAACATATGCACTCAAATCAATTACTGTTACTTTGCCACCTATTAATATGTCTCTTATTGGAGTTGCATTTTTTGAAAAAATTCCCCAAGTTTTTGATGTATCAAGTCTGTTAATTATTGCAAGTTTTGTTTTTTCATCAAGCCTAGTATCTTCTTCAGTTAGTTTCATCAAATCGTCAATTGAAAAATCTTTTATCATCTGCATAGCCCTTCCGATTACTCTTTGAAGTCCAACACCAATAGGGTCGTCAATGTGAAGTCTGAATGCATGGAGCCAGTCTTCAACAAGAAGTTCTTTTGGTTGAATGTAGAATGGAAAATCTGCAGGGACACCATCTTCTTTATATTGGTTGAAAAAACCTCCAGGCACATATATTTGTACATCAAGGCCTTTTTCTTCAAGTCCCCATTTCTTTAAAAGATGTTCTTCTTTTTTATTGGGATATTTCATTGACCAATAAACACCCATTGTATCAAGTAGAACAAAAGATAGGTTTTTTGCAATCTCTGGGTCCATGTCAGCAAGACCCTCAGCAATTGAACCCATAGTGTATGAATTATGAACTACTATATCATTTGCAACAAAATTGTGAGTTTCTTCAACAGTTAAGTCATATACATATCCTTCAAATTTTCTTATTTCTTGTTTTTTCAATTCAATTGATGCAAATTTTTGAGCATTATTATCAAAGGAAATTAAATTCCCAAAAATAATTTCTTTATCCTTAAAACTTTTCCAATAATATCTATATTCATCATTTAAGTTTACATAAGATAGTATTTTATGGTCAGCAGTTGTTAATAGTGATTTATTTTTATTAGAAATATTCTCATAGAAATACTCTACTAATTCTTCTTTAATTTTTCTTCTAAAAACATGAGTTACTTTTTTATCAGTAAATATTTCTTTATTTATATCAAAACTTTTAACATATAATTCTTTATTTATTTTGAAATAATCATCAATTTGACTTACTTTAATTGAGTTTTTTGAGAATTTTTCATATATTTCTTTTATTGTTTGTTCTGATTTATCTGAAAGTAATATTTTACTATCTCCTGTCAAGCATTTTCCTCCTCCCCTTTTACCACAAATTAGCATTGCATGAGCTCTTGCTACATCTAAGTAAATTGGATTTGATAGAGATGATGTCTGGCCCATTTGGACATATTGCTTTCCAATTAAAACTGTTCCTCTTTTTCCATATTTTTTCTGGTCTGATTGGCTCCTACCCAGAATTATTTCATACATACTAAAAATTTGAATTTATGTTTTTTTAAATTTTGGTGATGTTTGATGAGTGAGTAAAATAATCATACTATTCTCTTGAATTTTTTTTCAAGCTCGGTAAAATCCCATTTTAATAAAATTGGTCTTCCATGAGGACAATTGAAAGGCTCTTTTAATTTTTTGAGATTTTCAATCATTGTATGAATTTCTGGAGTTGTCATTTCATGGCCTGCTTTTATCGACCTTTTGCAGGACATAGATGCTAGTTTTTCTATTTTTTCTTCTTCAAGCATTTTGAATCTTTTGTCAATGGTTGTTTCATGAATGATGTCTTTTATTAGTTTTGGGTCTAGAGTTTGATTTTGAATTCCAAGAGGGACTTTTCTTACAATTATTTCTTCAGCACCAAATTCTTCTGCTTGAAATCCTAGTTTTTCTAGAAGAGATTTATTTTCATCAAATAATAATTTTTCTTCTTTAGAAAGAGATATTATATGAGGTTTTAGTAGGTTTTGAGTTTTTACTTGTTTATTTTCTATTTGCTCTTTAAATGTCTCAAAGTAGAACTTCTCTTCAGCAACATGCTGGTCAACAACTATCATAGCAATTTTAGTTTCTAGTATTATAAAAGTTTTGTTTATTTGTCCAACAATTCTATATTCTTTTAATATCTCATATAATGGACCATATTCTTTTTGAGTTTGTGAATTATTATTCTCATTTTCTTGAGTTGTGTTTGAGTCTATTTCTAATTCATTCAAATTATTTGTAATAATTTCTTTTTCTTCAATTAATCTAACATCTGATATGAATTGGTCTTGATGTTCAAATGCTTTTTGATAGTCTTTTGTGAAATATGTCTTTTCACTTTGAGTTTTTTCTTTTATGTTTGGAATTATATTTTCAAATTTTTTGTGAAGTTCAATTTCTTTTTCTTTTATTTTTTCAGGTTCAAAAGGTTTGAAAGTTTCATTATTTTCAAATGCTGTTTTTATAGCATTTCTAACAAATTCATATACTTCTAATTCATTTTCAAATTTTATTTCAATTTTTGTAGGATGAATATTTACATCAATTACTTCGGGGTCTATTTCAATAAATAAAATAAAAACAGGATGTCTAGCTTCCATTAAATTTGTTCCAAAACCTTCATAAATAGCATCTTTTAATAATTTGGATTTTATGTATCTTTTGTTTGCAAAAAGAAATTGATTTTTTCTAAATGGATATGTGATATTAGAAGGTTTAGCTATTACGCCAGTGAGTTTAAGACCTTTAGCTTGTTCATTTATTTCCAATAGATTTCCTTTTAAGTCCTTTCCCAAAATGTAGTATAAATTGTCTTTTAGATTATTAAAAATAGGTTTGTTAATCATTATTTTCCCATTATGTTTTAAAGTAAACTTAATTTCAGGGTATGCTATTGAATATCTGTTTATAACTTCAAGTATAGATTTTAATTCTAAATTCTCAGACCTTAAATATTTTTTTCTAGCTGGGGTATTGAAGAATATATCATTTATAATAATCGTAGTTCCATTTTCACATGCTGATTCTTTTACTTCCATATCGTAAGAAGAAATTTCAAAAGATTTATGGCAATTTTTTTCCCTGGAAACTATTTTAGCTTTTGAGATAGAAAAAATACTTGCCAATGCTTCACCTCTAAAACCCATTGTTGTAATTGAATATAAATCATTAAAGTCTTTAATTTTAGAAGTAGCATGTCTTAATGGAGCTCTTTTAAGGTCATCTTTAGAAATTCCACATCCATTGTCTTTAATTGTAATATTTTTTATGCCTGCATGTTTTACTTCAATATCTATTTGAGTAGAATTAGCATCAATTGAATTTTCTATAAGTTCTTTTATTACAGCTGAAGGGTTTTCAATTACCTCTCCTGCAGCAATCTGATTAATTATATCATCTGTTAGGATGTTTATTGCCATATAATTGCAAGATTAATGTTTTATATAAAAGTTTTGTATAATTTAAATTTTAGATAGTAAACAAAATATTCTATTTAAAATACAGGAAATAAATACAAGTAGCAGTAATAAAAAGTCCTAAAATTAATGTAAATGCTCTAGTTAAAGTAAATAAGGAGTTACGATTAGTATTATCTACTTTGAAAATGAATACATCTTTTAAATTAAGTTTATCGGTATAATATAACATTAGTTTATAGTTGATTTGAGCTATTTGCTTATTAAATAATATGAGCAAAATACCTATAACCAAATATGATGTATATAAAATACTCCTTGAATCCATAATATTTATTTATAAATAAAATTTATATAATTTTGTTGTAATTTATTGGGGAATATGTCTATGTCAGTTTTATATTAAAATAAGTAATTTTTATTACTTAAAAATTTTGATTTATGTATTCAAATGCTGAGTATCCTGCAAATGAACCTTCTGCTGCTGCAGTTATCCCTTGTTTCCATGAAGCATTTGTTACATCGCCAGCAGCAAATATTCCTTCAACATTTGTTCTTGCTTCTCTATCAATTATTATTTCTCCTTTTTCATTTAACTTAACACCTAAAGATTTTGCAAGTTCGTTTTGAGGAAGCATACCAATTGCAATGAAAATACCCTGAAGTTCAATTTCCTTACCATTGTCAAGAAGAACTTTTTGAACTAGTTTATCACCTTTTATTTCTTTAACATTAACTCCTTCAATTATTTCAACATTTTCAATTTTTCTAATTCTGTCAGCATTAATAGGTTCTGCTTTTAGATGACTTCTGATAAACATATAGACTTTTGAGGAATTTTGAGAGAGAACCATAGCTTCTTTTGCTGCAGAATCGCTCCCGCCAACAATAGCAACAGTTTTATTTTTGAAAAAAGGCCCATCACATGTAGCACAATATGAAACGCCTCTTCCTTGAAATTCTTTTTCTCCAGGTACACCAAGATGTCTGTGCTTAGTCCCTGTTGCAAGAACAATTGCTTTTGATTTGTATTCTTTTTCAGAAATTTCAGTTTTTACAATAAAATATTTTCCTTTTTTTCCAACTGATTTTACAATATCATTTTCAATTGGTACATTGTTTGCTTTAACATGTTCTTCAAGTTTTTCAGCAAGTTCTGGGCCCGATAGTGAAATAAATCCTGGGTAATTTTCTACAAGATGTGTTGTAGTTATTAAACCGCCCTTTTCACTTGCTATAACTAATGTTTTCAAGTTAAACCTTGCTGCATATATTGCTGCAGGATAACCTGCACATCCACCGCCAATTATTATTAAATCATATTCTTCCATATAATAGTTATATCAATTATTCTTTATTAACTTAATGTATATGTTATTTGAGTGAGAATGATTTCACATAAATTATTAAAAAATATAATTATTAAAACTCACTTTCTTTAGAAGAGTCTTTTAGTTTTCTTGCAGCGATTATATCATCAATTCTTATTATCATTGTACTAGCCTCCGTTGCACTTTTTATTGCTTGCTGTTTTACATTTATTGGTTCAATTATTCCTAGTTTTAGTGTGTCATCAGCAATAGATGAGTCTGAACCATTAATACCACAATTTGCTTTGCCTTTTTCATGCTGAGCTTTTAGTCTTGGCATTATTTCTATTTCATCAAGTCCACAATTTTCAACTATTGTTCTTGGAATTGATTCAAATGAGTTTGCAAATTCTTCAATTATTATTCTGGCTTTTCCGCTATGTTTTTTTGCAAATTCGTTTAATTCTTTAGTTAACTCAAGTTCAATAGCTCCTCCGCCAGCAACAATTTTCTTCGATTTTAATATAGAATTTAAATCTCCAATAGAGTCTTCAACAGCCCGTTCAATTTCGTCAAGGACATGTTTTGTTGATGCTTTTAATATAAGTGTTATAGCTTTTGGGTCTTTTTTGTTGTGAATTATAATATGCTTTTCATTTAAAATGTCTTTTTGTTCAACAAGGTCTGCATGAGCTAAAGAGTTGCTAGTTAAATCATCAAGAGTTGAGATTACTGGAGTATTAAGAGAAAGTGATAGTTTTTCCATATCTGATTTTCTTGTTCTTCTAACTGCAATTATCTCTTCTTTTGCAAAATAATAAGATATTGCATCGTCTATTCCTTTTTGACAGATAATACAGTTTGCACCAATTTCTTTTATTTTAGCAACAATTGCTTTTAGATAATCCTGCTCGTTTTGAATAAATGCTTCATATTCATCAATAGAGTTGATGTTTACTTTAGCATCAGAGTCAAGTTCTCTTACTTCAAGAGGAAAGTCAATAAGAAGAATTTTTGGATTTGAAATTTTTTGGGGCATGTTTGAGTTGCTTGGTTCTTTGTCAAGGACAATTCCGTTAATAATTTTGCTATCATTTACATTTCCACCCGAGACTTTTACTATTTTAATTCTGTTTTTGGGTATGCCTTGTTCGGTTTTTATTTTTGTTGCTGCCTCCATAATAAGAGATGATAAGTATTCTCTTGAACTTTCTGCAGTTTTTCCAACCATTGCTGTTTGGCATATCAGGTTAAGAGTATTCTCGTCAGATAAATCAATATCTTTTGCTTTTGAATTTAGAATTTGCAATGCTTTTTCTGATGCGATTTTGTAATAATTTGCAATAATTGTAGGATGGATGTTTTTGCTTAGAAGTTTTTGAGCATTTCCTAAAAGCTCTCCTGTTAAAATCACAGCAGTTGTGGTTCCATCCCCAACTTCATTTTCTTGTGTTTTAGCAACTTCAACAACTAGTTTTGCTCCGGGGTGTTCTATTTCCATTTCTTTTAGAATTTTTACACCATCATTTGTAATTACTATATCACCAAGTGAGTCAATTAGCATTTTGTCCATACCCATAGGCCCTAGAGTTGTTTTTATTATTTCTGAAACTGCTCTTGCAGCTTCAATGTTTGAATTCCTAGCAGATTTGCCAGAGGTTCTGCTTGTTGTTTCATCCAATATATCTTCATTTCTTCTTGCCATAAGAAAATAATTGATTTGTTGTTTTTATAAGGATTTTGATTTTAAACTTGAATATGTAGTTTTCTTTCTAATAAATTAGCTAAATCATTTGGTGATGATTCAATTAATGATACTATAATTCTTGTTCCTGCAAAATCAACGAATTCAATTTCTCCTGTAATTCTATTATAACTAAAATTACCTCTAATATTTCCATTTCTTCTTTGAGCAACATCGCCTACTAATCTTGAAAATTCTGCATCTTCAAATGGAAATGCCATAGCTGTTGCTATAACATTCTCAAGTCCTAAATTATTTACTTTTTCCTGAATTCCTTTTACTTTATCTCTGACACCATTTCTTAAAACATGTTGAAATGAATATTCATCAGGTTCTTCAAACTCATCATTTTTATTTCTTATTTTCTTGAATATTGTTCCATTAGTACCTACAATCATATATATAATTCCTGGGTCATTGTATATTTCTCTTATAGGAATTATTACATTTTTTGTTACATGTTCGGGGTCTAATTTGATACCTCCCAATTTTGTTTCAATAATTATAATATCTTCAATTTTACCTCCATTCCTATTTCCTTGATATATCATATACATACCATCAAATTCAGATTTAAGATTATAATCATCAGGTGAATGACCTCCATTTTTTCCTAAAATAACATATCTTGTTGAATGAATTTTTTTAGCAACAAATTTGTCGGAATTACCTATAACTCTCTCACCATTATATCCACTTCCAGCCATTCTTCCACAAAAAATTCCATTTTGAGAACATCCAATATCACTATAATTTAATTTTTCCATCAGATTCTGAACATAATTAACTGCCAATATTTCTGAGATATATGAACTTAATAAAGCATTGTTTCTTGATGGGTCATTATCATTAATATCAATATTTGAAATCATTGAGCCTATTGTTTCTAATGTTTCTCTCTCATTTAATCCTAATTTATAAAATCTCTTTGTTTGTACTAATTCAGAATTATCAAATTCTCTTAATTTAAAATAATCAAGTAACATTACCATTATATAAAATAGATTGAAACACAATTATTTTATAAAAATTGCTACAAATCACTACCTTTTGATAACTCCAAACCATTTAAAAGTAAGTTTGTGTTTATTTCTATTATGGCAGAGTTTTTTATTGAACTTGGAATAGTAATGATTGCAACACTTATTATTTCTTATATTGCAAATTTATTAAGACAACCTCTTTTGATAGGTTATATCATAACTGGAATACTTGCAGGGCCTTTATTTTTGAATATTCTAAGTTCAACAAGTGGTTATGAGACATTTTCTCATATTGGAATTTCTTTATTGTTATTTATTGTTGGACTTCATTTAAATTTAAAATTAATCAAAGAAGTTGGTTTTATATCGATGATAACAGGAATAGGACAAGTTCTTTTTACAAGTCTTGTTGGAATGGGCATTGCATATTTTTTAGGATATTCTTTGATTTCATCACTATTAATTGCAATTGCACTTACTTTTTCATCTACAATTATTATTGTAAAATTACTCTCCGATAAGAAAGATTTGGATACATTATATGGAAAAATATCAATGGGATTCTTAATTATTCAGGACTTGATTGCAGTTATTGCTCTAATGATTATAAGTTCTTTTTTAGGAAAAACAGATGAGAGTCTTGAGTTTCTTTTGTTTAAGACATTTGCTTTTATTTTAGCATCTATTTTATTTACATTCTTACTTTCAAGATATGTAGTGCCAAAAATATTGGCCTCAATATCAAAGTCAAGTGAATTATTATTTTTATTTGTGATTACTTGGTGTCTTGCTATTTCATCTCTATTTTATTACTTAGGATTCTCATTAGAGATTGGAGCTTTACTTGCAGGGGTAGTTCTTGCATCATCACCATATCAATATGAAATTTCAGCAAGAATTAAACCACTTAGAGATTTTTTTATTGTGATGTTTTTTATTTTACTTGGTTCTCAGATGATACCTGCAGTTGAAGGAAGTGCAGAGATGAATTTTGGTGATAGAATGAATATAATTGCTGAAACATTCTCTCCAATTTTGCTTCCAGCAATTATTTTTTCATTTTTTGTACTTATTGGCAATCCACTAATTGTTCTTATTCTGATGAGTGTAATGGGATATTCGTCGAGAACTGGGTTTTTAGCCGGCCTTACTGTAGCACAAATAAGTGAATTCTCTTTAATTTTAGCAATGATGGCAAATGATGCGGGGTTTTTGTCTTCATCAGAGGTTTCAATGATTACTTTAGTTGGAATTATCACGATTACAGGTTCAACTTATTTAATTCTCGGAGGAAATAGCATTTACAATAAACTAAGTCCATTCTTGAAAAAATTTGAAAAGAAAAAAACAAAAGATAAAAAGAACTCAGATAACTCAACTTCTTATGATGCTATAATTTTTGGATATGATAGAATTGGTTATTCCTTATTAAAATCAATTGACAAAATTGGACTTAAATATGTAATTGTAGATTATAATCCAAGTATTATAAAAAAACTTCAAAATAAGGGGATTGAATGCATGTATGGCGATGCTAATAATATTGAGCTACTTGATGATTTTGATTTTAGCAAAGTAAAAATTGCTATTTCAACTATTCCAGATGTTGAAACAAATGTTTTAATATTAAACGAGTTTAAGAAAGAGAATAGAAATGGTTCAATAATACTTACAGCAAATCAAATTGATAATGCACTTGAACTCTACAATAATGGAGCTGATTATGTGATATTGCCTCATTTTTTAGGAGGAAATTATGTTTCTAATTTAATTGAAGAGTATTCAAGTAATTTCTCTAATTTTCTTAAAGACAAAGTTGCTCATATAAATGAACTAAAAGAGAGAAAAGCTTTTGGTATTGAGCATCCAAGACATGAGAAATGAGTCTTAAAATAAACTTTAAATTACGCGGTATTGAAAGTAATATCTGGAAATATTTTTTGTATATTTTAACACTTAGAAGACATTACATCACTATTCTTTCAATATATTTTATGACTTTTCCAGATTCCACAATTAGAATGATTGGAATATATACTATGATTGGAAATTTAGCAGCATTTTTACTAGAGATACCTTCAGGTTATTTTGCAGATAGGTTTGGTCATAAAAATACTTTAGTTCTTGCTAAAATTTTAATGATTTTATCAACAGCATCATTTTTATTTTTTCAAAATTTAATTGGATTTATTTTTGGTTCTATTTTTCTGAGTGTTTCTTTTGCATTCTCATCTGGGACTATGTCTGCTTTTATGCATGAGACTTTATGCTCTTTAAAGAGAGAAAAAGACTTTTCTGAAGTAGTAGGAAAAATAAGGGGTAATGTTTCACTTATTAGTATGTTTCTAATTATTTTGCTACCATTTACAACCCAATATGGAATTGAAGTGCCATTGATGATTAATCTTATTTTTGATTTTTTTGGACTTATTATTTCTCTATCATTTGTTAATCCAAGAAATTTTAAAAAAGCTAATGGAGCAAAAATAAAGTCTATAATTAGTATTTTTAAAGAATCTTGGAGTTTGGGTTTTATGCCATTTGTAATATTCTTTAGTGCTATTTCAGGGTTTATGGTTGATACTTTTAAATATATTTATCTTGAACTGCTAGGATATCCAGTCATATATGTAGGTTTTGTTATGGGACTTTCAAGGTTAGTATGGTTTATAGTTGGAAGATATTCATATTTAATTGAGAAATATTTTACTATGAGACAACATATGATTTTTGAGATGATTTTTTTTCCATTTTACTTTTTTCTTATAGGCTTTATTCAAAATCCTTATAGTGTGGCAGCTTTGATAATTTTAGGAGTAGGTTATCTGTGGGGAAGAAGCCAAGTAATTGAGAGTTATACTTTAAAATATTTTATTCCTGATAAAAATTACAAGGCAACAATTATATCAATAAAAAATCAAGTTAGTTTATTTTTTCAATTCTTATTACCATTTATCTTTGGTATGATAGCAGAATATTCTTTTAGAGCAGGATATTATTTTCTATCTGGGTCATTATTTCTAATACTTATTATTTCATTTATTTTCATTTGCAAGAATATATTAATTGGAAAATGGAATGTTTAATTAATTGTCCTATGATTGAGTTAGAATTCTTGCTAATATTATTATAAAAGAAATAAATTATTGTAAACTTAAAAGCAATTACAAATACTTATATTTGTTTATTATTATTGTTTAATATGTTTAGTTTGACTTCAATCTTTTATTTAGTATTTTTACTTATTTTTGTATTAATTTCAGGTACAATTTTAATGTTTCTAACAAAAGTAAGAAATTTGGAAGATAAATCATTTAAGACAGCTTTTATTGTAGCAGCATTAACTATATTTTTTGTTTCAGCAATTAGTAATAGTTTTACATTCATATTAAATAAATTATTAGAAAACAATTATGGGATTATTAATTTTTTAAATATGTTAATTTATATCCCAAGTTTGACAGAAAATTAGAAATATAAGTTAGGTTTGAGAATTTTA